>CAMBWV010000029.1 GCA_945871755.1 uncultured Bacteroidales bacterium | reverse complement strand
GACCACTTTGTTTTGCTCCGTGCGGCCGAAGAGTTGTTCGCGGCTGCGCTTGCTGACGCCCTCGATGAGGACGTCGTATTCCTGGCCGATGCAGCGCTCGTTGGCCGCTAGGCTCAGTTCATTCTGGAGAGCGATGAGTTCGTTGAGGCGGCGTATTTTCGTTTCCTCGGGCACGTCGTCGGGCAGGTTCTTGCTGGCGTAGGTGCCTGGGCGCTCGCTGTATTTGAACATGAAGGACGAATCGTAGCCACACTCGCGCATGAGACTCAGCGAGAGTTGGTGGTCCTCTTCCGTTTCGCCGCAATAGCCCGCGAAGATGTCGGTGCTCAGGCCGCAGTCGGGGATGATGCGGCGGATGGCCGCCACGCGGTCGAGGTACCATTCGCGCGTGTATTTGCGGTTCATCGCCTTGAGCACGCGGTTGCTGCCGCTCTGTACGGGCAGGTGGATGTGGCGGCAAACGTTGGGCTCCTCGGCAATGACGCGCAGGGTCTCGTCGCTCATATCCTTAGGGTGCGACGTTGTGAAGCGTACGCGCATGGCAGGCACGGTGCGCGCCACCGTACGGAGTAGGGTAGGGAAGTCCGTCACTGTGCCATCGGCAGCCTCAAAACGGTAGCTATTCACGTTCTGGCCGAGGAGCGTCACCTCCTTGTAGCCATGGATTTCGAGGTCGCGCACCTCGGCGAGGATACTTTGGAGGTCGCGGCTGCGCTCACGGCCGCGCGTATAGGGCACGATGCAGTAGTGGCAGAAGTTGTTGCAACCGCGCATGATGCTGACGAAACCGCTCAGGTGGTTGCCGCATACGCGCTCGGGCACGATGTCGCGGTAGGTCTCCGTGAGCGAGAGTTCGATGTTGATGGCCTTGTGGCCCAGTTCGGCTTGCGCCACGAGGTCGGGCAGACTGAGGTAGGCGTCGGGGCCAGCCACGAGGTCGCAGTGGTGGTCGTTGAGCAGGCCCTCCTTGACGCGCTCGGCCATGCAGCCGAGCACACCGATGATGAGGCGGCGGCCCTTTTTGCGCAGGGCGTGAAGCGCTTCGAGGCGGTGGATGATTTTCTGTTCGGCATTGTCGCGCACCGAGCAGGTGTTGAGGAAGACGGCATCGGCCTCGTCGAGGCTGTCGCAGGTCTCGTAGTCCGCCATGCGCATGACGGCGGCCACCACTTCGCTGTCGGCCACGTTCATCTGGCAGCCGTAGGTTTCTATGTAGAGCTTCTTCATTTCGGGGATTTTTAATTACCGGCGCAAAGTTAGTAATTTTTTGTGGAAATGGGGCTGTATTTAGGCCACGGCCTTGGTGCACTGCCATCGGGAGGGGGAGAGGGGCGCAGAAGACGCGAAAAGCGGGGCTATGCCGATTTGGCATAGCCCCGCTTCGTATGGGCGCACTTACTGCGTGCCTCGGACGCACAGCATTAGCCAGAAAAGGCCGCCAGGCGCGAGGGTAGGGGAGGGGAGGGCGCGCGGCCCTGGCCCTTACTTGATGTAGCGCTTGTTCTTGCCTACTACGTAAACACCCTTTTCGGGAGAGAGTACGCGGCGGCCGCTCAGGTCGTAGGTCTTTTCCTGGGAATTACTGACAACGCCCTGGATGCCCGTGGGCTGACTCTTTTTGGCAAAGAAGATGCGCAGCGTGGAGCCTTTGTCCTTGCCAGTGGACCAGAAGGCGAGTCTGCCATCGCGGTTGTTGACAGCAGCAGCCTGGTTGCCGTCCTCGTACATATAGGCATAGGCGGGGCCTGTGGAGCCTAGATCCCTGGAATCGAGGAAGCGCCAAGTGGCACAATAGTCGCTGGGCACAGCATCGGCATCTTTGAGCACAACGTAGGACGAACCGCCCGTCGTGCCGAGCATCTGCTTGGGCGCAGCAAGCACCTTGGTGGGACCAGCCTGCTTGTTGTAAATCTGGTAGCCTACGTTCTCGTTGCCGATGAAGCACCAGAGGTGGGCGTCGTTTTCAATGTCGAACTCCGTCAGGGAGAGGCTCATGTAGGTGGCCGTGCCGGGGTTCGTGAGGACGTAGCCCGACTGGCCTATCTGCATGGTGTACCAGGCTGTGGTATCTACAAATTCACCGTTCTTGATGAGCGTGGTTTCGTAGCGCTCGGGCTCTTTCTCGGGCACGTAGGTACCATTTTCAATAAAGAGACCTTCGATTTCTACAATGCCGTCCATGCACTCGGCAGGGATGGTGAAGGTGTGGTTGGTCTCGTCGAAGAGGCGGCGCGGGAAGCGCTGTTTGCGCCACTGCACGTTGTCGTTGACGATAGAGTCGCCCGAGAGGTTGTAGCCGTGCTTAACGATGATACCAGCGTATTCAAATCCTGTTTCGGGCTTCATCTTGATGGTGAAGGGCTGTCCGAAGGGCGTCTTGTAGCCCGAGAGGGCGGAACCATCGGCTGCTACGACATCACCATTGCGGTTGGCCTGTTCAACGGTGCAGTTGTCGCCGTGGATATTGACCATCACGTCGATGATATTACCACCGTTGCCAATCAGGGAATTGGTGGGGCCAGGATTACCGCCTGCATCTTGGTGATCCCAGTCCACCTTGAAGCGCATGCGATAGAAACCTTCTGGCATATCGGTGGGGATGGTGAATGCGGGCGGGTTGAGAAAACTGGAGCTTTCGGAAACCGTGTTGCCCAGGCTGTTCTTGCCCTTGTAGTAGGCGTAGGCCATGAGGTCGCTCTCGGTGGGCAGTGTGCCGTTGTCGTTGATGGTGACGTCAAACTTGCCGTTGTTGTTCTTGTCGAGATAGACGTAGCCGTGCATCCACCCGCCCCAATAATTGAACGTAGTCGTCACGTTTTCGCCTGGCTTGAGCAGGAAGACCTTGCTCGTCATATCGCTGTACGCACGCTTGGGGTTGGTGGGCGGAGTGACGGTTTGGTTGCCCGCGCTGGCTGCATTGATGGCCACGGAAGTGGTCCAGCGGTCGTTGCGCGTGTGGTTGGTCCTCTTGTCGAAGTAGGTGGGATAGAATTCGTAGGAGAAGCGCACCTGCGAATCGTCGTTGATTTCGATATTGTCGATGTAGCACATCTCGTCGGCGGTGTAGGCGTGCGGCGATTCGCAGTCGGGGATGATGACGAGGCTGTTGATGTCAATGCCTCCGTTACCCTTGATGGGGAGTACGATATCCTGCCATCTGTTGGCGGGAATATTGCTCATGGTCATGGCCCAGAATTGCTCCGTCATGGGACTTTGGCCAGCGCGGTCGCGGCGTTTTCCCAGTCCGACCACCATCACGCGGCCCGCGTAGGGACGGTTAACCATGAGGTGGAGATATTTGGTGGTGGGCGTCAGTTCAAAGGTTTCGTTGAGTTTGACCAGCGCACCGAAAGTATTACTGCCGAAGCGCGAACGCTGAACGGCGAGGATTTTGCTGGAGGGGTTGGGAGCCTTGCCCAGTTGTTCGTCCACCTGATTGAGGTGGTTGTTGATGACGGCCACGTTGCCCGTCAGTTTGCCTGTGCGGAAAGGTGATTCCTCCCAGGTGTCATAGACACCGAGAGAGGCATAGTCCTCTGTATCAAAGGTGATCGTCTGTGCCGCAGCAGAGAGGGGAAGAGTCAGGGCGGCCAGCGCGATTATATTCTTGATTTTCATAACTTTTTGTTTTGGGGTAACGAATCTGGGTTAGTAAACGGCTAATTTGCTAATGAGCGGGCAGGCGCGGCTGTCCTCAATGGTGATGCGGAGTGCCTTGGCCTGGAAGCCCGAGCCGTAACTGTTGCTTGTAGAGCCGTTGAGCGGCACAATGCGCTTGTAGCCCACGGTTGTGGTCTGTACGGAGGTAGCGCGCTGCGTGAAGTTGTTGCCATCTGTGGAGGTTTCAATCTTCCAACGCTTCACGCGCTGTCCCTTGGCGATGTATTCCATGAGTTCTACATAGCGGAGGGTTTTCGGTTCGTCCCATGTGAGGGTGATGGTGGCCGAGGTCACGCCGTCGTTGGTGGCCCAATAGGTGTTCTTATCGCCGTCCGTCATGTTTTCTGCCTGGTAGTTGCGATAAGTACCAGCAGCGCGTACCTCGCTCACCTCGATGTGAGCGTCCTGTGCGAGGTCTGTGCCCAAGCGAGAGGTCAGCAGACTGCCCATGTTCTTGAGTGCGTTGACAGAAGCCTCAGGCAGAGAGCCTGACTTGTCGGGCGGGATGTTGAGGATGAGGGTGGCGTTGCGGCCAACCGTTTCGAGATACATCTGGAAGAGACGCTCGGGGGTCAGCGGGCTTTCACCGTTGTGCCAGAACCAACCCTGATTGGTCGCTTTGGCATCCGATTCGCCGGGCAACCAGAACCAGCCGCCCTCTGTGCCATACATACCGTTGCCTTCGCCAGCATAGTCGCGGTTTTCGGTGCTCCAGTTGGTTTCGCCAGCCCATCCGGCTTCGTTACCAATCCAGCGGGCTTCACCACCTACGCCCCAGAGGACGCAGTCGGGGCAAACTTTGTGTACGGTGTCGCGGAGGTTGGGCACGTCGTAGTAAGTCGAGCGGTCCACATTGACAGTCGTATTACGGCCGCCGTAGTAGCCCGAACCACCGTTGGCACCGTCGAACCACATCTCGAACTGGTCGCTACCATATTCGGCCAATTCGGCGCACTGACGGAGGAAGACGTCTTTCACGTACTTGTCCGTACCATAATAATAGGAGTTGCGGTCCCAGGGCGAGATGTAGAAACCGTATTTCATGTTAAGCTCCTTAGCAGCCTGGGCAAAGTCGCGGGGGATGTTGGTTTGCTTGCCGAAATCATTGCCAGCCTTGAGAATGTTGTGCTCAGTGGTTGTGGTAGGCCAAAGGCAGAAGCCATCGTGGTGCTTGACCACAGCGATACCGCCCTTCATGCCAGCCGCCTTGGCGGCTTCGAGCCACTGTCTGGGGTTAGGAGCGGCGGTAGGAGCGAATTGCGATTCAGCCTCATTGCCATTGCCCCATTCAAGACCTGTGTAGGTGTTCATGCCATAATGGAAGAAGGCATAAAATTCGGTCTCTTGCCATTTCAGTTGACGTGCGTGCGGTACGGGGTGTACGGGCGCAGGTTCGTTGTCGGGATTGTCCAGCGTCTGTGTCACAACTTCTAGCTGTGCCATAGCGCTCGTAGGCAGCAATCCCGCCACTACGAGTAAAGTTTTGTACAGACTTTTCATGTGTATTTAGGTTTAGGAATGGATAATTCGGGGTAGGGTGGGGCGATGTTTTTCGTAAATGTTTGGTTGCCCGCTAGAAATCCAGCGTAAAGGTATGCAAAGTTTTTTGAATGGGGGCTTGGCTGGGGGATTTTTTGTGTTTTTTTGGGGAATGGGGTGGCTGGGATTTCTAGATCTTCTAGATTTTCTAGATTTTCTAGAGATTCTAGATTTTCTAGAGATTCTAGATTTTCTAGAAATTCTAGAGATTCTATATAAAAAAGACGGGGTGTGCTTTTGCGCACACCCCGGTCTTAATGGAGGATTCCTTGGAGAATTCCTTTTTAAGGATTCCTTGGAGTTTTTTGGAGGGTCTTTGGGAGTTTCCTTCCTGCTTTAGATTTACTCGGCTATGAGTCCGAACTCTGCACCGCTGGCATAGTCGTTGCCATTCTGCTCGTTGAGGGCCTGGAAGCGGATGTAGCGGGCCTTGACGGGCGTGGTGAACATGATCTTCTGGGCCTCGGCTGTGTTCTTGAGCGAGCCCTTGTGAATGGCTGTGCCCCAGGTCTTGCCGTCTTGGCTGACGAAGATTTCGTAGTCCTTCACGCGGCCGTTGGGACCGTCCTGACGGGCCGTATAAATGAAGCCCTTCATGTTCTTCGTGGTGCCTGCGTCGAAATCTACCCAGTGGGGATATTTGGCCAGGGTCACGCTGTACATCGTGTGCCAGATGGAGCCGAGATCGCCGTCAACGAGATGACTGGCATCGCCTTCGCCGCTCTCTACGCTGGAGGCATAGATAACTTCGAGGGGCACGCTCTCAATCTTGCTGTAGGTCATGCTGAATTTGAGGGCAGGATTGTGCTTGTACCAAGCGGTGATGGTGCCGCCGCCGCGCAGGTCGATTTCGCCGTTGTAGGTCTGCACCTTCTTATTGCCGCTGACGGTGTATTGGATAACCTGTCCCTCAGCACCAGCCTTGAGTGTCAGCTTGCCCACCTTGTCGCGGTTGAAGCTGATGGGCTTATCGCTGGCGGGGAGAACGCGGGTTTTGGCGTTGAGCACGGCGGGCATGGCGCGGCCCATGTTGATGGGGCGAATGATGAAGCCGAAGTTGGTCGGTTCGGCCTTGCAGCGGTCGGGCGTGAGCGGTCCACCCTGTCCGCAACTGTTACCGCCGAGGCCCGTCACCTTCGCGTCGAGGTCGAGGTGTACGTACTGGCTCGTGGGCAACTGATGGGGATGAGCTGCACGGGTGAGTTCCATCTGGCTCCAGGGCAATGCGCTGGCCGACATCACATCGTTGGCAATGAAGGCGGCACCGCGGCCTGCGGGCGTGGTGAGTGCGCACCAGCGTACCTCTTCGCGGTTGCCCATAGCCTGCGGTTTGGGCAGCATAATCTCGTCCTTGCCCACGGTTTGCTGGTAGAGTTCAACGAAGGAGCCTGTCTTGCGGTCGTTGTAGTTGTTGACAGGGCCGCGGCCGTAGTAGGTCAGGTTGCTAAACTCCTTCGGCAGTTCCATCGTGTAGCCAAGGCGACCGAGGTCGGCCGAGGGTTTGTTGCTGGTGATAGCACTTTGGAGTTCAATGCTGCCATCGGGATAGATGGTCCAAACCTGGTTGGTCGTAAACTTGAAGTCGTCGGGACCGAAGGGGCGGCTCGTGTTATCCTGCGGATTGTACATGGCGTCCTTGTTGCGGTCGGTGTTGCCATAGCGGTCGGAGGCGCCGTAGGGTGCTTGGCTTTCCACGGTGAAGGCCAGCTGGATGACGCCCGTCTTGGCATTGGTGGCCTGGCTGGAGGCTGTCACGCGGTGCTGGAGGTTGTGGAGGCCGTTCTTGAGCCAAGAGCCGTAGCACCAGTTGTCGTTGTCGGTCGGAGCGCGGAAAGCGTCGAGGCGCGGTCCGTGACCTTCGGGAATGATGGTCTGTCCGTCGTATTCAAGGCTGGTGAGGGTACCCGTTTCGGTGTCAAACTTGGCCGTGAAGCCTTCGCCCTTGACCACCTGAAGCTTGCCGTCCTTCTGGAGGGCGAGTTTGCCGCTCTGACCTTCGGCAACGGTCTTCAGGCCAGTGGCTTCCTTGACGAGGAGTTGCTCTTCCATCTGCACGTAGCCTTTTTCAGCCCAAGGCGTCTTGGCATTTTGCAGGAACTGCACCTTCGCAAAGTATTCGCCCTGCGGGTCGAGTTTGGCGAAGTCGTAGGGGAGGGTATAGGTGTGCTTGGCGCGTGCCTGGTGAATCATGCGCGGACCCTGAATGGGCTGGTTCTGCTGCACGCAGACACCGTCCTTCCAGAGCGACCAAACGATGGAGTAGTCCGTGAGGTCGGCAAAGTAGTTCTTGTTCATGATTTCCACCTTGCCCGTCTTGGCATCGAGGAGTTTGACGCCCACGTTCTGATAGACCTTCTTCACTTCGTAGTACTGTGCTTTGGGGCTGAGGTCGGGGCGCATGATACCGTTCATGCAGAACATACCATCGTTGGGTTTGTCGCCGAAGTCGCCGCCGTAGCCCCAGTAGGCTTGTCCCGTCTTGCTGTCGTAGTTGATAATGGCTTGGTCCACCCAGTCCCAGATGGCGCCACCGATGAAATGGTTCGTGCTTTCCATAGCCTCCCAGTAGTCCACGAGGTTGCCCACGGCGTTACCCATAGAGTGGGCGTACTCGGAGATGTGATAGGGGTACTTCATGTTGTACGTACCCTTGACAGCGCCTTGCACCCAAGCGATGGAGGGATACTGGTTGGAGCCAATATCTACGATGTCGTTGTTGCGCTCGTACTGCACGGGGCGCGAGGTGTCGAAGGCCTTGAT
>CAMBWV010000028.1 GCA_945871755.1 uncultured Bacteroidales bacterium | reverse complement strand
TGGCGCGCGAGGTGCCGATTTCCTCGGCCAGTCGGCTCACGTTGGGCGCGCTGTCTTCGCTGACGGCCAGCAGGTAGAGCAACTTCTTGATGCGCGAGAGGTACTTGAGCTCCACCTGCTTATTGAAGAGGATGTCCACCTCCATCATGTTGTTCATGGCCTTGAGCAGAGCCTCGGTGAAGTTGTGGTTCTCAAGGTAGAAGGGGTAATAGCCGTGGTGGAGATACTCCTTGAAATATTTCCAAGGCTGCACCTTGGGGAGGATGCTGCGCACAATCATCTCGTGGTCGTAGAGGATGTCGTGGAGCGAGAAGGTCTGGAAGTTATTGCCCGTTTGCAGGTTGATGTATTCGCGGAAGGAGAATCCGTGGAGCACGTAGCAGCGGCTCAGCGATTGGAGTTCGGTATTCTCCACCTCGGCTTCTTCCACGGGAGTGGTGGTATAGACGATGCGGAGGTTGGGATAGCGATGGTAGCACTCGCAGAGCTGGTTGCGCCAGTCGGGTAGTTTGAATGCCTGGTCAATGAGAAGGACGAGGCCGCCCTGCTCGGTAAATTCGCCAGCGAACTCCACGATTCCACGTCCTTGGAAGTAGAAGTTGTTCGCGTTGATGTAGAGGCATTTGCGCTGACGGGGATCGAAGTGCTCCTTAGCAAATTGCAGGAGAAAGGAGGTGCGCCCGACACCGCGCGGTCCGCGCACGGCAATCATGCGATAGCTCCAATCGATGTTGTCCATGAGCGCACGCCTGACGGGAGCATTGAAGTGCTCCACAAGAAATGCGTGTGTTCTGTAGAATGTTTCCATAATAGATTCCCGGGTTTCATGTTTTGCCCGCCATGCCGCGATGTTTTGGGCTTCGGTTAGCTAGACGCGAAGCCGTACGGGCACAATAGGGGCATAGTAGAGAATGCAAAGTTACACATTCTCTCGGATTTGATAGATAGGGTTGGCATTTTTTTTATGAAAATCTAACCACAGGGAAATAAGCGCTTTTTCTTCGGGAATAGGAAAGGGGCGACCGCAAGAAGTGGCCGCCCCTGTTTTTATTGGTCGAACTGGATTTTCCGGATTATCCAGATATTCCGGAGATTCCGATTCTTATTTCTCAAACTGCTCGAGCTTCAGCATGCCGCAGGATTCGATGACGGGCACGTACTGCTTGAAGTGGGGGGCCTCCATGTGGGCCTTGAGGGCTTCGGCGCTTTCCCAGGTTTCGCAAATCATGAAGATTTCGCCGCGGGTGGCGCTTTCGAATACGTCGTAGGCGACGCAGCCTTCGTCGTTGAGTTGTGTTTCGGCGGTGAGGGCGATGGCGGCTTCGAGGGCGTCGTCGTACTTACCCTCGTCGGCCTTGAAGAAACAATTGAGTCGGATCATATTGCGTTTGTTTTGGAATGAGAACGGGGGCACTGCTATGCCCCCGTTGTTTGGTTAGAAATAATAGGTTGCTTGAATCTTGAAGGTGTTGGCCTTGACGTCGTTGAACTTGTAGGGGGTCGTGATACCCACTGTTGTACCGCCCACGAGGTCGAGGGTCTGCTTGGCAGCCTTGCTCAGGCCGAAGTTGTAGCTCAGGCCGAGGTCGAGGTGCTTGAAGAGTTTTACGCCTGCACCTACATTCCAGGAGGTGGTCATGTTCTCCTGTTCGAAGGTGCTGACGAAGGCGGTTGTATTGTCATCGTCGCTCTTGTCGCCGAGGGCGAAGTCAAACTGCGGTCCTGTGGTGACATAGACATTGGCCATCTTGCCCAGACCGATGCTGTACTTAAGGTTGATGGGAATGGCAAAGGAGCGTGCGGTCTCGTTGATGCTTACAGTACCGAGGCTGTAGTCGGCAGTGGTGGAGTACTTCATCTGGTTGTAGAGCAGGGCACCGTCGAGGCCGAAGCCGCCGATAAGACCAAGGTTTGCCTTAACACCGAGGAACCAACCTGAATTGCCGTTGGTATCGAAGAACTTGCTTTGCTTGTCAAACTTGAGTTTGGTCAGGTTGTAACCGCCCGTCACACCCCAGTCAAAGCTAAAGGCGGAGGCTGTCTGTGCGCCTACGAAGGAAACGAGGAGCACGAGAGAAAGAATGATTTTCTTCATAATGTGTATGGTTTTGGGATAGATAAATCAGAGGGGAAGGGAAGTATAATCAGGAAGGAAGGGAGGGATTAGCGCAGGAAGAGTCCTTCAACGAAATACCAGCCCATACCAGCCAGATAACCAGCCAGCGCCAGCCAGGAGATGCGCTTCATATACCAGCCGAAACTAATTTTCTCAAGGCCCATGACTACTACGCCAGCGGCACTGCCGATGATAAGCATCGAACCTCCGACGCCTGCACAGTAGGCCAGGAGTTGCCAGAACTGACCATCGACAGCAAAGTCGCCAGTGGCTTCGATGGGATACATACCCATGCAACCTGCCACGAGAGGTACGTTATCGACAATGCTAGATACGGCACCGATAACACCCGTGACGAGGTAGTGGTTGCCATTGGACACCTCGTTGAGCGTCTTGCCGAAGGCCGTCAGCACGCCTGTTTCCTGGAGAGTGGCCACGGCCATGAGAATACCCAGGAAGAAGAGGATGGTGCTCATGTCGATGCGTGTGAGGATGTGGGTGACGCGGCGCTGCATCGAGTGGTCGATATTCTTTTTGCTATAGAATATTTCGGTGGTCATCCACAGCAGACCCAGCACGAGCAGGATGCCCATGAAGGGCGGCAGACCCGTCAGGAGTTTGAAGATAGGCACGAAGACGAGGCCGCCCACGCCGAGGAAGAAGACAATGTTGCGCTCTACCTTCGAGAAATGCAGGGCTTCCTGCGGGCGGGTATCGATATGGGGCTTCAACTCGCCCTTGAAGAAGTACTGGAGGATGAAGGCGGGCACCACAACGCTGATGAGCGAGGGCATAAATACGTTCATAATCACGCCCTGCGTGGTAATCATTCCGCGAATCCAAAGCATGATGGTCGTCACGTCGCCGATGGGCGAGAACGCGCCACCCGAATTGGCCGCGATAATAATCATACCTGCGTAGAGCATACGGTCTTGCTTGTTCGACACGAGCTTGCGGAGCACCATCACCATGACAATACTCGTCGTGAGGTTGTCGAGCAGGGCCGAGAGCACGAAGGTCATGAACGTGATGCGCCAGAGGAGTTTGCGCTTGGACGTGGTTTGAAGACTGTCGCGCACGAAGTTGAAACCGCCATTGGCATCTACAATCTCGACAATGGTCATGGCGCCCATCAGGAAGAAGAGAATCTCGCACGTATCGCCCATGTGCTTGAGCAGAATCTCGCTCACGAAGCCATGGAGTGCGCCTTCCTTGTTGATGGTTTCGGCCAAGAACTGGTTCCATTCGTGGAGGTGGAACATATTGATAAAGCTCCCTGCGTCGAGCATATAGAGCACCCAGCAACCCACGCACATGAGCAGGGCGGGGGCGGCCTTGTTGATTTTCAATACGCTCTCAAGGGCGATACAGAGATAGCCCAGAATGAAGAGGGTAACAATTGCTGTAACCATTACGAGTAATAGATTTTGGTAGTTTTAGGGGTGAGTATTCATAGTTTCAAGGCTGGCAATTCCCTGTTGGGGGGTATTGTCGGCCCGTTGCGCTTGCAAAGAAAGGGAAAATAAATGAAACGCGCAAGTTTTGGGAAGGATATTGGTCGCTTGCGACCTAGTTTCAAAGGAAACCTAGTTTCAACGCAGCCTTCGGCTGCTAGTTTCATCGGTCGCTTTGCTCCCTAGTTTCAACGCAGCCTTTCGGCTGCTGGTTCGTTAGTAGTTTTCGTTGGAAGTTGGGAGTAACGTGAAAGTGCCGCACCTTGTCTTGCAATGAGAACGAACACCATACTCACACGCCCTCGAGCAACGTGCGGTACGTTACTCACTGCTGCGTACAAACACCCAATTCTTGGCCCGACGACCTTCATTTTCGTTCCAGTGACTGACATAGCCAGCGAAACGGAACCACCTGTCCCTAATTCCTAATTCAACTCATAAGCCTCCTCAGGCGCTTCGCGGCGAAGGGGATAGTCGCCGCGGAGGTGCTCGAAGGCTTCAGGATGATTGCGCAGGGCAAGTGTGTCGCGCCGCGGGTCGTACCAGCCCAGAGGGGAGCGTAGGTCGTGGCCGCCCTCGGGATAGTAGATTGCGGGCGATGGTGGGGCGGGAACTGCTGCCAGGATGCGGGGGATGTCGGGCACGGCAAAATGTCGGGCTACGGCAGACAGGGCCATGCGGGTGCCGCACACCTTTCCGTCGGCGGAGTAGCCGGCTATGTGGGGCGTAGCTAGATAGGCTTTCGCCAGGAGTTCGGCGTTGGGGGTCGGCTCGTTTTCCCACGTGTCCATTACGACGGGCCCCACCTGCCCACAGCGCATAGCTGCTAGCAGGGCCTGCGTATCGACCACCTCGCCGCGGCTGCTGTTGATCAAGACGGGGCGCCGCTCTAGGCTTTGGAAGAAGGCGGCATTGGCCAGATGGTACGTGGCATAGGCGCCCTCGCGCGTCAGCGGCGTATGCAGGGTGACTACATCGGCGGTGCGGGCGATTTCCTCCAGCGATACGTATTCCGCTGGGCGGTACAACCACGAATCAGGCGTGCCTGCGGGGTCTTGGCCAGCGGCGCGCAGGGGGTCGCAATGCTTCACCGCGAAGCCCATGTGCCGCAGCAACTGGCTCACGCGGCTGCCCACGTGTCCCACTCCGACAATGCCCACGCAGCAATCGCTGCGCTGTGGCAGCAGTCCGTCTTCTTCGAGCAGGAGCAAGGCGGTGGCCACATACTGTGCCACACTTCCCGCATTGCACCCCGGACAGTTGCTCCAGCGGATGCCAGCCTCGCGCGCGTACGTATTATCTATATGGTCATAGCCGATAGTGGCGGTGGCCACAAACTGCACGCAGCTTCCCTCCAGCAGTGCGCGGTCAATGCGGGTGCGGGTGCGCACAATCAGGGCATCGGCCTCGCGCACATCGGAAGCGCAGATCTGCGCCCCAGGCAGGTAGATGGCCTCGCCCAGCAGGGCAGCAGCTTCGCGGATATAAGGGATCTTGTCGTCGATTACGAGTTTCAATTTATCCAATTAGGAATTAGAAATTAGGAATTAGAAATGAGGAATGAGGAATTGCCTTTCCTGCGAAATAGACTATCGAGCCAGCAGCCGCAAGGCTGCGTTGAAACTAGGAAGCCGCAGGCTTCCGTTGAAACTTGAAACTAGGTCGCGAAGCGACCATACTAAGGAAGCGAAGCGACCGCATGAAACTTCATAACTATTGACCCTGAGCAAAAGCCCAGGGTCAATAGTTCCTAATTCTTTCCTACCTTGATGACTTCCACCTTGAAAATCAGTGTGGAGTAGGGAGGAATGTTCTGCGTGCCGTTCTCGCCGTAGGCCAGGTCGTAGGGGATGTAGAGTTCCCAGGTGCTGCCTTCGGGCATCAGCTGGAGAGCTTCTGTCCAGCCCTTAATCACTTGGTCGGGGCGGAAGGTGGCGGTTTGGCCGCGCTTATAGCTGCTGTCGAAGATGGTGCCGTCAATCAGTTTGCCTTCGTAGTGCACCTCCACCTTGGTGGTGTCCGTGGCAATGGGGCCGTTGCCTGCCGTGAGGATGCGGTATTGCAGACCGCTAGGCAGCGTCTTCACGTCTTTCTTCTGCTTGTTGGCATCCAGCCAGAGGGCGTTGGCATTCTTGATTTCGTTCTTGTAGAAGGCCATCTGCTGTTCGGCCACCTTCATGGCGCTGTCGGCAGAGAGTGTGGCAACGCCGTTCATGCCGTCGGCAAGACCGTTGACGAGGATTTCGGCGTCCACAAACGTGGTGTCGCGCTTGCCCGTGGCCTGCTGGTTGAAGGCAGGCACCACCTGCATCTGGTTCATCTCGCCAATACGCAGACCGGCCGCGTAGGCTTGCTTCTCCTTCAGCTGTTCGGGAGTCAGTTTGGCGTAGTCGCGCATGCCCTGAATAGCCATGGGGAGATACTGCTGGTCCACGCCTTCGCGCTGCATGAGGTAGTCCTTGAGGCTCTTGGCCTGTGCCACGCCGACAGCATAGCTAAAGTCGTGTGCCGCAACGGGCTTCACGGGGTTGACATACTCGAGTTTCTTCTTGCGCGAACGTGCCGAAGCGTCTGTACATACTAGGGCTACTAGCGCTAGGATAAGGATGGTTTTCAGTTTCATTGGGAATGGTTTGATTGTAAGCGGACAGGCTCGATGGTCAGGTGCCAGACCTATTGCCGACCATCGCAGAAACCGCTAGATATTACTATTCAAAATTGAGAAGTTCCACTTTGTAGATAAGGGTGGAGAAGGGAGGCACGTCGTCTGTGCCTTGTGCGCCATAGGCCGACTGCCAGGGGATGTAGATTTCCCACTTTGCGCCGAGGGGCATAGCCTTGAGTGCAATGGCAAAGCCCATGATGAGTTCCTTGACACCGATGGTTTCGGGCTGCGTCTCCTTGTCGAACACCGTGCCGTCGATGAAGCGGCCCTCGTAGTGGAAGGTCACAACGTTGCCGTCCGTTGGGTGCGGACCGCTACCGGGTTTTATGACGCGGTAGAGCACACCGCCGTCGAGGGCACACACATCGGGCTCTTGCGCTTTAGCGGCCATGAAGTCCTCAGCCGCTTTGCGCTCTTTGGCGTAGGCTTTGCTGAAGTTTTTGTCGCTCAGTCGGGCCAACAGGTCGTTGGCGAAATCGCCCGCCGTGGCTTGTGTGAGCGTCTTGTCGCCCACCTTGAAATCCTGCTTGCCGTAGAGTTCGCCGAAGAAGCCTGCCAGGAAATTGTGGACGCTCAGTTCGCGCGTCGTGTCGCGACCGAAGGCCACGCTCGAGGCGGGTTCGAGGATGCTCGAGCGCAGGTCGAGGCCGCTCTGGTAGCCAATGGAGTAGGCCAAGGCGGCGGGGTCGTCGGTCATGGCCGCACGGAGGCCCTCGAGAAACTTATCCACGAAGGCAGAGTCGGCACCGGCCTCCAGGAGAATGTCCTGCACGCTCTGGCGGTTGCCCGAATAACCTCGGCCCAGGGCATAACTGAGCGAGTCGGCAGCGGCATCGGAGCCTGGTTGAAAGGAGGTCAGGCGCGCGATGCTGTCTTCCGCGCTCGTAGCCCCCTCACCAGCATTTCCGCAGGCCAGAAACGAACTGGTCAGCAGCAAACTGGCGCACACGGGAAGGAAGTATTTCATAGTTGTCTTGTTGTTCTGGGTAGTGGGCTTCTAAGATTCTAGGATTCTAAGAGAGGGTGTGCCGCAATGACACACCCTCTCCTTATTATGAGCTTTTTGGAGATTACTGTGCTACCTGAACCTCAGGCTGAGCCTGGGGCTGCTTGGGAGCGTCCTCAATGCTCAGCACCTTGATGGTGAAGATAAGGGTGCTGAACGGAGTGATGGTGCCCTTGGCCTGTGCACCGTAACCCTGGTCAGAGGGAATATATACTTCCCACTCAGCACCAGCAGGCATAGCCATCAGCGCCGCATCGAAACCAGGCACTACGAAACCAACGCCCACGGGGAACTTCGTAGCGTGTTCGCTCTTGTCGAACTCAGTGCCGTTGACGAGCTTACCCGTATATTCGATATTGGCATATTGGCCCTGCTTGGGGGTTGCGCCGCTGCCAGCCTTGATTTCCTTGTAGTAAACGCCATTCTTGAGGGGTTTGATGCCTTCTTCCTTGGCGAGCTTGGCGAAGTAATCCTTCTCAGCCTTGATTTCCTTGGTGTACTGCTTGCTCATGCGGTCGTTGTACACCTTGGTGCTGGCTTCCTGTACGTAGGCCATGACTGCGTCTGGGGTCATAGCCTTGCCGTCCTTGTCCTTGAGGGCAATCTTGTTCTTGATGCAATCCACGAAACCTACGATAATGTTGGAGGGATCTACGTGGTTGACGCTGTCGTTCTCACCGTAGAAGATGTAGTCCAGGTTCTTGGCCATGTTGGTGCGAATATTCACACCCATCGAAGCACCGAGGTAGTAGGCAATCTTCTTCTTGTCTTCGGCACTCTTGAAACCATCCTGCAAACCGCGGATAAACTCTTCGACAGCCGTACTGTCGCTACCGCTCTGGAGGAGACCCTGCTTCAGGTTTTCGAGATTGCCAATCGTCTGTGCGCCATAGCCCACACCAGTAGCGTAG
>CAMBWV010000027.1 GCA_945871755.1 uncultured Bacteroidales bacterium | reverse complement strand
CGTGGGCATCGTTCTCCCAACTGAGCGAGAATCCTGCGGGCTGTCCCCAAGCGTTCAGACGAATGAAGGAGGTGGCATCAACCACGTCGTTCACGTTGATATTCCCCGAGAGTTGGAAAGGACGCTGCGGAGCGATGCACCAGTTCATCAGGTCCTGCTTCGTGGAAGTATTGTACACCTTCACGAAATGGCAAGGAGCCAACTGGTTGCCATCTACATAGAAATCCTCCATGGACTTCTTGTCGCCCGTGTTGTGGGTGATGCTGGTCAGTTGGTTGTTGGAGGCACTGAGCGTGCGCACCGAACTGCTGGAAATGTCGAGGGTGGTCAGGGCGTTGTTGTCCAGCCAGAGTTCTTGCAGGTTTGCCTTGCCCGTGAGGTTAAGGGTGGTAATTTGGTTGTTGAACGCCACGAGTTGCTGGGGGTCTGCGCCCGAGCTGAGCACAATCTTCGTCAGTTGGTTGTTCTGGCACCAAACGGCCTTGATGTCCTTGCTCGAAACGCCGAGCGCGGTGAGTTTGTTGCCCGCACAGTTGAGAATTTGCAGGGACGTGTTCTTGGAGGTGAGGAGAGAGGTAATCTGGTTGTTGGCACAGTCAAGGCTAACCAGGTTCGGACAGTCGCCAGTGGTGAGTGCCGTCAACTGGTTGTCCGAGCAGTTCAGTTCTTCCAGCACAGGTACTCCCGAGAGGTCCAGCGCAGTGAGCGCATTGCCAGGCACGATGAGTTGCATCAGGTTGGTTGCATCCGTCAGGGTGATTTCGGTCAGGCCGTTGTCGGGTGCGTAGAGCATGGTGATGGGTTGCGAGGTGGTGATGGTGAGTGCCGCACCCTGCACGGGGATGGCCTGCTCCTCACCAGTGAAGGCCACTGTGCTCGTGCTGCCACCATCCCAAGCGAGTTGCGCCTGCACACCAGCGTTAAGGGCAATGGTCAGTGACTGACCCGTAGCCTTGTTAGTGCGAAGCGTCACCTCATCCGCTTGGGCCGAAGTTGCCAGCAGTGCTGTGCACAGTGCCACGAGGAGAGATTTCTTGTTCATAATTATAGATTGGAGTTAGAATTTGAAGTTAGAAGTTAGGAGTTAGGAGTTAGGTATTAGGAATTGGGAGAGAATATTAGGAGGTCATCCTCATTGAAAGGCAACTCCTAACTCCTAACTCCTTACTAAAAGACTATCGAGCCAGCAGCCGCAGGCTGCGTTGAAACAGGAAGCCCGAAGGGATTCCCTGAAACTAGGAAGCCGCAGGGCTTCCGCTGAAACCAGGGAGCGAAGCGACCGCTGAAACTAAGGGCGCGAAGCGACCGTTACGCATGCACGTAGGTGCCTATTTCTTCGCCGTCCAGCACGCGCTTGAGGTTGCCCACCTTGTCCATATTAAATACGTAGATGGGGAGTTTGTTCTCACGACACATGGCAGTGGCCGTAATGTCCATCACTTTGAGGCCGCGGCTGATCACTTCGTCGTAGGTGATGTCGTCAAACTTCGTGGCGGTGGGATCTTTCTCGGGGTCGGCGGTGTAGATGCCGTCCACGCGGGTACCTTTCAGCATGACGTCGGCCTCAATTTCGATGCCGCGGAGTGAAGAGCCCGTGTCGGTGGTGAAGTAGGGATTGCCCGTGCCGCCGCTCATGATGACCACTTCGCCCTGTTCCATGGCTTCGATAGCTTTCCATTTGTTGTAGAACTCGCCGATGGGCTCCATGCGAATGGCCGTAAGCACGCGGTTGCGCACACCGATAGCACCGAGGGCACTGCTAAGCGCAAGCGAGTTAATCACTGTGGCGCACATGCCCATCTGGTCGCCTTTCACGCGGTCGAAACCCTTGCCAGCGCCCGAGAGGCCGCGGAAGATATTGCCGCCGCCGATGACAATGCCTATCTGAACGCCCGAGGCCACGGCTTCCTTGATTTGCTCGGCGTATTCGTTCAAGCGCTTCACGTCGATGCCGTAACCTTGTTCGCCCATCAGGCTTTCCCCACTGAGTTTAAGGAGGATTCTGTTGAATCGTTTCATATTCGGAAAATGTGTTTTTGAGTATTCTAAGATTACATGGCGATACTAGCCACGCAGCAAATTTACTGTTTTTGAATGGAATGAGCATACAAAGTGCTGAAAAATAGTCTGGAATCCTAATGGAAAAGCGAATTTTTCAGCAATAAATGTACGGGAGAGCCCATCACGAAATCCTATATCCCCGCCTTTTCAACCACAGTCCGAGCCCCACGCCGCGCATGCCGAGATGGGCAATCAGGGCTACCCAAAGGAGGTGATTGCTTGGTGTCCACAACTGCGTGGGCAAGGCGATGAATAGAAAAAGGGCGGTGCTCAGCAGCATGGTCAGCAGCATGGGGCGCGTACCCGTCATGCCGATAAAAATACCGTCGAGGAGGAAGGCGCTGAAACCCACCAGCGGAATACAGGCCACCCAAGGCAGATACGTCCGGGCGCAACCGACAACGTCCGCCGCGTTCGACAGCCATTCCAGCACCCAACCGCCCACTCCTATATATAATAAGGAGAACAACGCACCGCAACCTATTCCTATGCGAAATAGTCGGGCGGTGGTTTGGTGCAGTTGGGCGGGGTCCTGCTGTCCGAGATAGCGACCCGTCAGTGCTTCGCCCGCGTAGGCGAAACCATCCATGAAATACGAGAAGAAGATGAAAAACTGCATCAGCAGGGCGTTGGCGGCCAGGGTCGTGGTGCCGTAGCGCGAACCTATGGCAGTGAAACTATAGGTAATGGCGATGAGGCACAGGGTGCGCAGGAAAATGTCGCTGTTCAGCCGCAGCAATCGCTTGAGAGCCTTGCCCTCGTGCCAACCTCGCAGGTAGGCGCGGCGAAACAGGTGGCGATATTTTCTGTGGAGCATAGCGATGGCCGTTGCGAGGGCCACGTATTGTGCGAGAAGGGTGCCCAGCGCAATGCCTGCCACCTGCATCTTTGCAAGATAGACCAGGCACAAACTGGCGGGGATGTTGACAGCGTTTTGCACGATGGAAAGCACCATCACTCGTCTGGCATCCTGCATTCCCAGCAACCAGCCGTGGATACCATACAATGAGAGGACGGCGGGCGCGCCCCAGATGAGGATGCAAAAGTAGGTTTCGGCATCGCTGCGCACCTCGGCGGTCAAGTGCAGGCGGTCGAGGGCCATTTGCGAAACGGGATGCTGTACCAGACAAATGATCGCCGAAATCGTCAGGGCCAATGCCAGCGACCGAACCAGGATGCGCATACTCTCTGCTTCGTCTTGCGCGCCACAGGCTTGGGCTGTCAGTCCGCCGGTGCCCATTCTGAGGAAGCCAAACAGCCAGTAGGTGATATTGAAAAGCAGGCCGCCCACCGCGATGGCCGCAATGGCATTCGCCGTTCCCATGTGGCCCACAATAGCCGTATCGGCCAGTCCCAGGAGTGGGATGGCCAGGTTGCTGATAATGCTGGGGATGGCTATGCGCAGTATTTCTTTCAAGGTAGGTTCTATAAATTAGCTTGTGATGGTTTTGCGGCTATCGTGCCGTAGGTTTTTATTTTTCGTGAGGGAGCGTAGCGGGCTACGTGACCGAATGAAAAACAAAAAGATACGGTGCGAGAGACGTAAAAACATCCAAGTACGATAGAAATTCTTTCTTCCATTGAAACTAATTTATAGAACCTACCTCAATGAACTTGGGGGAAGGGTTGAGGGGAAAGGCAATGTCGAAAACCTATGTTACGGCAAGAACGTCACCTCCTTGAAGGCGTAGGTGCGCAGACGGCCTTCGCTGTCGCGCAGTTGGAGCAAACCTTCTGGGGTGAGGTCGTGGAAGGAGGCTGTGAACGTGCCGGCATCATCGCGATAGGGATGCTCGCCCTCGCGGCGGTACATGGCGACGCGGTAGTGCTTGTCCAGGCGTTGGCTGTTGTCCTCCAGCATCTCGCTCCACCATTGGCGAAACGCTTTGACAAATCCGCGCATCACGGCGGCGCGGTCCACCTCCTTGCCCAACTCGAGGCGAATCGATGTGGGATTGGGTGCATCGCTGGCAAAGGCGGTTTGGTTCACGTTGATGCCTATGCCAATGATGGTGCTGCCGATGCGGTCGCCCGAAAGGGTATGTTCGAAGAGCATACCGCCGATTTTGCGATCTTGGTAATAAAGGTCGTTGGGCCATTTGATGCTTACGCTGCTGCCCAGATACTTCGCCAGTGCTTGCGCTGCGGCCAGCGAGGCCACTTGGGTGAGCGCAAACTGATGGCGCGCGGGGAAGTGGAGGCCCCGCAGTCGGAGGCCGAGCAGCAGGTTGGCCTCTTTGGCCGCTTCCCAATGGTTGCCGCGCTGTCCGCGTCCTGCCGTTTGGAAATCGGTGGTAACGAGCAACGTGTCATGGGGTAGGGCTTCGGCTTCGGGTGTCTTGAGATAGTTCATCACCGTGTCCAGCGTGGCAAAATGCTGGTAATCCCAGTCGGGCGGACATTCAGGAAAATGATACAATGTCTTCTTCGGCAGCGCCGTTCGAATGAGGTGGTAGGCGCGTGTGGCTAGATTGCGAATCATCTGGTCGTCCACGTCCTCGTCAAATAGGATTTCCACCCAATGCTGCTTGTTCCAGTGCCACGCAGGACGGATACCCGCGTAACGGTCGCGCAGGTCTGTGCCCTCATCGGGGTCGCACTTGACCACCATCAGGTCGGGGCGGTCAAGGTCGAGGGCTGCAAAGATTTTACCCTTCAGGCGGAAGAGAATCATCTCGGGTCCGAAGGCCGAATCTTCCGTGACATCGGGCAATGAAAGGCAGTGCTCGCGAATTTCTTCAATATTCATAATTGGTGGTGATGTGTTTTCATGGTGTTGATACCAGAGAGCCTTGCAAACGTGGGTACGACGGTCGCACCGCAACCCTTGCGACAGCCTTGCTCAGCGCAATTGCGAGCGCCAGTCGAAGGCCCGCTGCTCGTGGCGCAACTGATAGCGCGCGGCATTGCCGATAATCGTGATGACATCGTAGCGCCAGACATTGTCGAGGCGGTTCTGGCGCAGATACTCGTGGGCAGCGTCCATGATATGGCGGCGTTTGTCGTAACCGACGGCTGCGCGGGCTGTCAGGAAGTCGCCGCTCGTGCGCGTCTTGACCTCCACGAATACGATTTCGCCCAGGTATTCGGCAATGATGTCAATTTCCAGGTGACGAAATCGCCAGTTGCGCTCCAAAATCTGGTAGTCCTGGTGCATCAGATGGAGGGCAGCGGTTTGCTCGCCCCATTGTCCGACTTCGTTGTGCTGTGCCATTACCGTTTGCGCTTGAAGAAACTTTTCATCAGTGCCGCACATTCCTCCTCAAGTACCCCTTGCACCACCTCGGTGCGGGGATGGAGGGCGCGGGGGGCGAAGGTGGCGAATCCGCGCTTGGGGTCGGCGGCGCCATAAACCACGCGGCCCATCTGTGACCAGCCGATGGCGCCCGCACACATGATGCAGGGCTCCACGGTCACGTAGAGCGTGCACTGGTCGAGGTACTTGCCGCCGAGGGCCTCGGAGGCAGCGGTGAGGGCTTGCATTTCGGCGTGGGCCGTCACGTCGTGGAGGGTTTCGGTGAGGTTGTGCGCTTTAGCCAGAATGCGACCTTGGCAAACGATAACGGCCCCTACTGGCACCTCGTCGGCCGCAAAGGCGCGCTCGGCTTCCTGCAGGGCCATCCGCATATAGCGTTCGTCGTCGTTCGTTGTGGATTGCATGAACGGGATGTGTTTTCTATATATATAAAAGGTATAGGGAATAGTGTACCTAGTATTTCAGCCCGCGCAAGAGGCGTGGCCGACCGAGCAACCACGACAGCCGCGTCTTGTCCAGCACAAGGGCCAGCGCGAGGCAGCCCGCCGTGGCCACCGAAAGGGTGACGAGGGTGAAGGCGAGGCTCGTTGGGTCCCAGCCGAAGAGGGGCGCGTAGAATTTGGCGGCCATTGTGAAAACGGGATGGAGGAGATAAATCGGCAGGGTGTTCATCCCGATGTATTGCACGCCGCGGTGCACCGATGGGCAGGCCTTGGCGAGGCAGCGGTCGGCCCAGGCGGTGAACGAGAGGGCGCAATACGCCATCACGGGAACGCTGATATACATCCAGTCCCACGCTTCGGGCCAAACAACAATACCAGCGAGCAGCAGAATTGCCCAGGGCGAGGCCACCACCACGCGGTCGTAATGCCCCCAAGCCTCGCGTGCCACTACGCCGAGATAGAAATAGAAGGCGCTGGCCGTTGTCATTTCAAAAGGCCATGCCAATGTGAAGGCCAACAGGGCTGCGCCATAGACGAAGAGACGTCCCGCAGGGTTCAGCCGCCGCCCCAGCAAGTGGAATACGGCATACCAGATGACCGAACAGAAGAACATATTCCGCAGGAACCAATATGGGCCGATGCTGCTGACCGCCACGCGCTCCCAAACGGCAGCAAGCGTGAGTTCGCTGATACCGTCGCGCACGGGAAGGAAGGCCGACAGCACGGCAAACGCGCTGACCAGCACCACGTAGGGTACAAGGATGCCGCGCAGATAGCGCAGGAAGTCGCCCACTCCCTTGTGTACATTCAAAAGGAGGCCCGTCACAAACAAAAATGCGGGCATCATGAACGACAGGATGCCCAACTTTGCCTGCGGATAATGGTCGCCCCACTGCGTGATGTGTACCAAAATCATCAGCACGATGAGACAGGCGCGCGCCGTGTTAATGCTGGTGCACACCGAAGCCTGCGGGGCTGTCGTTTGGGCGGAATGGGGCGTGCTAGAGGTCATGCTGTTGCAGGCGATATTCGGCCAACTGCTCATACTTCGTGCCCGGGCGGCCGTAGTTGGCATAGGGATAGATGCTGATGCCGCCGCGGGGCGTGAAGATGCCCGTCACCTCAATGTATTTCGGGTCCATCAGTCGCACCAAGTCCTTCATAATCACGTTGACGCAGTCCTCGTGGAAGTCGCCATGGTTGCGGAAACTGAACAGGTAGAGCTTCAGGCTCTTGCTCTCCACCATCCTTTCGCCGGGCAGGTAACTGATGCGTATTTCGGCAAAGTCGGGCTGACCCGTGATGGGGCAAAGGCTGGTAAATTCGGGACAATTGAAGCGCACCCAATAGTCGTTGTCGGGGTGCTTATTGACGAAGGTTTCCAATACTTCGGGCGCATAGTCGTCGCGGTAGGTCGTTTTGCGGCCCAGTGCTTGCAGGTTGTCGTTTTCTCTATTCATGGTGTTTTTTTTATTACAGGGGAAGGGGGATGTCGGGGCTGCTGCTTGAATCAAAAGGGGCAGTGGTGGCTGCAAAGTTTTGAGCCTTTGTTTCTAAAATTGGAGGATACCCGGAAAGGTTTTCAGGAATACACGCCTTATAACTTAATCTTCGCAATCGCCTTGCGCAGCACGCCTTCGCCAATGATGGGCGCGTGGGCATCTTCGGGCCAGACGATGGCAAACTCACCAGGATGCACCGTCAGGTACGTGGCTGCTGGGGCAGGATAGAGGGCAAAGTCGGCCTCCGTATTAAAGGGTGCCTCGGGCTTCACGTCTATATCGCCTAGGTTTCGCCAGCCAAATATCTCGGGGCTGCTGAGCGGGAAGTGCACATCGAGATAGGCGCGATGCACCTCCAGTTTCTGCGCCTCGGCCTTAAGCAGCTGTGCGTCTGCTATGTTGATAAACAAGTCGTCGCCGCGCAGGGTGATGCGCTCGGCGGGTGCGTGCAAGAGATCGTGCGTGCGAACGTATGCAAAGAGTTCGCCCAGCAGGGGGTGCAGCGACACGTATCTGTCGCTAGTTTCTAATGAACCAAGTACCATAGGAATACAGATTGATGTTAGCACTGCAAATTTACGCAAAGGCCGCGAGTGGGCCAAGCCTCCCCCTTGTAGAATTGTAAGAAATGACTTGCAATCTGTAACGACCTGAGTACTTACATGAACTGGTAACTACTCAGGTGGTTGCAAGGCAATGTACCACACCTCGCTTGAAGGCGTGTGGCTCGGCGATATTGGGCGTAAGGCCGAGGTGAGAAATGTACCGCACGTTGCTTGCAACGTGTGAGTAAGGTGTTTGTTCTCATTGCTAAGTAATGTACCGCACGTTGCTTGCAACGTGTGAGTATCATGGAAATGACACACAATAATAGTTACCCAATGAGAACAAACCC
>CAMBWV010000026.1 GCA_945871755.1 uncultured Bacteroidales bacterium | reverse complement strand
TCATAGCAGATGTCGTCGGCCGCCTCGACGAGATAGACCAGCGGATAGCGCACAGCCTGCGTTCCCTCGGGCCCAGCGGTGTAGGGGATGCCCAGTTCGGTGGCTATCCGCTCGTAACTTTCGCGCTCGCTCTCAAAGAAACCAAACTTGCTCTTGCCCTTGTCGAGCGTGGAGGAGTAGGGATATTTCACAACACTGGCCAGCGTGCTATACGTCAGCACGAAGCCGCCCTTGCGTCGGCCTTCAAACTGGTGGGTCAGCAGACGCAGCGTATTGGCATTGCCATCGAAATGCGTCAGGTCGGTCCATGTACGGTCGTCGATGACGGAGGGGTTGCCCGCTTCGCCTCGCGGCAGGCTGCTGCCCTTGCCCTCGGAGAAATAACTGCGGATGGCCTTCTCGCCACTATGACCAAAGGGCGGATTGCCCATGTCGTGGGCCAGACAGGCGGCCGAGACGATGGACCCAAGTTCGGAAAAGGCCAACGGGAGTGCGTCACCATGGCGCGCCATGAGTTCGCGGGCCACATCGGTGCCTAGCGAGCGCCCCACACATCCCACTTCGAGGCTGTGCGTGAGGCGATTGTGTACGAAGATGCTGCCCGGCAGGGGAAACACCTGCGTCTTGTTTTGCAGGCGGCGGAAGGGCGCGGAGAAGATGAGGCGGTCGTAATCGCGCTGAAATTCAGTGCGACGCTCGCCCGAAGCCTTGTGGCTCTCTTCCTTGCCAAAGCGTTTATCTGATATTAGTAGATTCCAATCCATAGGATTTGTTTGTCGGAGCCTTCGGCTCCTTAGTTTCAACGGACGCCTTTCGGCGTCCTGGTTTCAGTCGGTCGCCTTCGACTCCCTAGTTTCAGGGAATCCCTTCGGGCTTCCTGTTTCAATGCAGCCTTTGGCTGCTGGCTCAATAGTATTTGGTGGCTAGGATGCTCTTTGTTCCTTCCTCCTTGGTTCAACGGTCGCCTTCGGCTCTCTCATTTCAGCGGTCGCCTTACGGCTTCCCGGTTTCATTGCTACCCAGTTTCTCGGCCAGATAGCGGGCGGTGTAACCCTGGGCGGCTGCCACGATTTCCTCGGGCGTACCCGCGGCCACCAGTCGGCCACCTTCGCGTCCGCCTTCGGGACCTAGGTCGATGACATGGTCGGCACATTTCACCACGTCCATGTTGTGCTCTATCACGAGAATGGAGTGGCCCTTCTCGATGAGGGCATTGAGGCTCGCCAGCAGGCGGCGGATGTCGTGGAAATGGAGACCCGTGGTCGGTTCGTCAAGGATGAAGAGCGTGGGTGCGCTGTTCTCGAGCGAGAGATAGTAGGCCAGTTTCACGCGCTGGTTTTCGCCGCCCGAGAGGGTGCTGGAGGCTTGTCCCAACTTGATATATCCGAGGCCGACATCTTGGAGCGGTTTCAGGCGTCGTACGATGCGCTGCTGGCCATGCTCGCCGAAAAATTCGATGGCGCGGTTGACGGTCATGTCCAGTATATCGCAAATATTTTGTCCCTCGTAGCGCACTTCGAGGATGTCGCTCTTGAAGCGCTTGCCGCCACACGCCTCGCACTCTAGCACGAGGTCGGCCATGAATTGCATTTCCACCTTGACCGTTCCCTCGCCTTTACACTCCTCGCAGCGGCCGCCAGGCGTATTGAAACTGAAGTAGGCGGGCGTATATCCCATCTGCTTGGCCAGGGGTTGGTCGGCCATGAGTTTGCGAATCTCGTCGTAGGCTTTCACATAGGTGGCAGGGTTCGAGCGGCTGGACTTGCCGATGGGATTCTGGTCCACAAACTCCACATTCTTCACCGCGCTGAGATCGCCTTCGAGGGCTGCATATTCGCCGGGGCGGTCGCAGACCTCGTCCAAATGGCGTTTGAGGGCGCGGTAAAGAATGTCGCGCACCAGGGTACTCTTGCCCGAACCACTCACGCCTGTCACCACGGTCAGCACATTGAGGGGGAAACTCACGTCAATGCCTTTCAGGTTGTTGGCGCGGGCACCGCGGATGATGATGCTGCGGTTCCAGGCGCGGCGACCCGCAGGCACGGGAATGCGGTCCGTACCCGCCAAGTATTGGAGGGTATGCGAGCGGGCGGCTGCCTCGCTCTCGATGGCCTGCTGGATATGCGCGGACTCGCCTTGCCAGACCACTTCGCCACCGTGGCGACCTGCCTCGGGCCCGATGTCCACGATGTAGTCGGCTGCCCGCATAATGTCCTCGTCGTGCTCCACCACGATGACCGTATTGCCGAGGTCGCGGAGTTTGCAGAGCACGCCGATGAGTCGCTCCGTGTCGCGCGAGTGCAGGCCTATGCTGGGTTCGTCGAGGATATACAGGCTGCCGACCAGCGAACTGCCCAGCGAGGTGGCTAGGTTGATGCGCTGGCTCTCGCCGCCCGACAACGAATTGCTGAGGCGGTCGAGGGTGAGATAGCCCAAGCCTACTTCGACGAGGAAGGTCAGACGTGTG
Source organism: uncultured Bacteroidales bacterium (assembly GCA_945871755.1). Lineage (GTDB taxonomy): Bacteria > Bacteroidota > Bacteroidia > Bacteroidales > Bacteroidaceae > Alloprevotella. The sequence goes on along the minus strand of CAMBWV010000026.1, from coordinate 5,720 downwards.
CGAATCTCTGTCAGCAATCGTTCGGCCACTGCGGCATCGTGGTCCGAGAGTGTCAGGTCCTGGAAAAACGCGAGTAGGTCTGTGACGGGCATCGTCACCAGTTCGGTGATGCTGCGGCCGCCCACCTTGACGTATTCCGCCTCGGGTTTGAGGCGGTGGCCATGGCAGGTGGGGCAGATGGTCTTGCCGCGATAGCGGGCCAGCATCACGCGGTACTGTATCTTATATTGTCCCTCCTCCAGCATACGGAAGAAGGCGTCGATGGTCACTTGTTGCTCGGGCGGCAGGGTCTGTTCCGTCTTGTCGCCATGCCAGAGGATGTCCTTCTGCTGGCGCGTCAGATTGTAGTAGGGTTCGAAGATGGGGAAGCCGTTGCGCTGTGCCCGTCGGCAAAACTCTTCGCGCCAGAGGCCCATCTTCTCGCCGCGCCAGCACACCACGGCGCCGTCATAGACGCTGAGCGACGTGTTGGGAACGACCAGAGCTTCGTCGATGCCCATCACGCGACCGAAACCCTCGCACTGCGGACAGGCACCTACGGGAGAGTTGAACGAGAACATGTGGTCGTCGGGCTCGGCAAAGGTGATGCCGTCGGCCTCGAAGCGCACGTTGAAGCGGTGGAGCACCCGCGAGGGATAGATGCGCACCAAGCATTCGCCGCCGCCCTCGTAGAAGGCCGTCTCGATGGAATCCGTCATGCGGGTGCGGGCATCGCGACTGCTGTCCACGGCCATGCGGTCAATGAGCAGGTAGATATCGCCACTCACATCGGAGGGCACGTCTTCGATGCGCACCATCTCGCCGTCAATATCTACGCGCGAGAGGCCCTCCTTCATACAGATGTCCAACTGCTCGCGGAGGGTGCGCCCCGCACGGGGCACGATGGGGGCGAGGATGGTAAATCGTGTGCCAGGTGAGTATTGCAGGAGGCAGTCGGTCACCGTCTCGGGCGTATCGCGCCGCACCTCTGCACCGCTGATGGGCGAGAAGGTGTGGCCCACGCGGGCATAAAGCAGGCGCAGATAGTCGTAGATTTCGGTGGAAGTGCCCACGGTCGAGCGCGGATTGCGGGCCGTCACCTTTTGCTCAATAGCAATGGCGGGCGGCAAGCCCTTGATGAAGTCGCACTCAGGCTTGTGCATGCGTCCCAAAAACTGGCGGGCGTAGGCCGAAAGGCTTTCCACATAGCGGCGTTGGCCTTCGGCATACAGGGTGTCGAAGGCCAACGAGGATTTGCCCGACCCCGAAAGACCTGTGACGACAATAAACTTATCGCGCGGCAGTTCGAGGGAGATATTCTTGAGATTGTTGACGCGGGCGCCTTTTATCTGGATAGTTTCCATGGTTATTCTTCAAATGGGTCTGTGCTTCCGAGGAGCGGGAAGACGAGTGCGGGTTCAAATCCGCGGCTGATGGCGTAGCGGGCCACCTTCTGCGTGCGCTGGAAGTCGGTTTCGGCAGTGGTGGCAGCCAGTTTGCGGCGCACCACCTCGCCCAATATCGTGCGATATTCCTCCTCGTCGAGGCCGTCGAGGGCAGTGCGGATGTCGGCCTCAGGGATGCGTTTGGCCGCCAAGCCTTGGCGGATTTTCTGTCGGCCCCACCGTTCGTAGCGCAACTTGTCGTGGGCGTAGGCTTGGGCATAGCGCTGGCTATTGACGTAACCCTCGTCCTCCAGGCGGTCAAGTACGTCCTCGCAGTCCTCGCGCGAGAGGCCGCCACGCAGCATTCGCTGCATCAGGTCGTGCCGACAGTGTTCAGCGCGGGCGCAATCGGCCGTGGCGCGCAGGTAGGCTTGCTCGGGAGTGAGGATGCGGGGCTGCTTCATGGCTTCACGATGCTACGGATGACAAACCAAGCGTGCAGGGCGAGTGTGGTCACCACGCCGTAGTGGCGGCACATGATGTGGAAACGCTCCTTGAGCGACGCCTTGTGGTTGCGCAGGGTCATGCCCTCGTTGAGATAGTCGGCCAGGACGGTCTGCGTGTGCACATTTCGCAAACGGAGTTTCGCACCTTGGCGCATCAGACGGATGCACCAGTCGAAGTCGGCCGAGAATCGGTATTGGCGGTCGTAGCGCGCGGCCTTAGCCAGGTCGGTGCGGGCGTAGAAGGCTTGGTGGCAAACGAGCATGCCGCTCCGGAACGAGCGCCAGGTCAGCACGGCGGGCGGCACCAGTCGGCGCGGACCGACATATTGGCCCTCGGCATCTACCAAATCGGTGTGGCCATAGACCACAGCGGGCAGCGCGCCCGTTTCGCTGGCTCCTTGCTGGGCGGCAGCAGCCACTGTCGCAAGGGTAGAGGCTTCGTGCAGGCAGTCGCCCGCATTGAGAAAGACGATATAGTCGCCCGTAGCCATGTCGAGTGCTTTGTTCATTGCATCGTACAATCCTTCGTCGGGCTCGCTGAGACAGTTGATTTCGCGCGGTTGTTCGGCCAGGCTGTTGCGTTCTTGGTAGTGGTGAATCGCTGCGAGGGTGCCGTCCTGCGAGTTGCCATCTACGATGACGTGTTGCACGTGTGGATAGTCCTGCGCCTCAACGCTAGCGATAGTTCTTTCGATGAGCGCGGCGGCATTATAGGTGACGGTGGCAATGGTGATTTTAAGCGGAGGGTTCACTTTGAGGGTTGGAGTTTGGTTATCGGTACAAAGGTAGCAACTTTTTTGGGAACTGGCAAGGAGTTGGGAGGTTGCTTGGCGGGGAGGGGATGGCTGCTTGGCGGGGGAGGCGGGCTATTCTGGAGATTCTGGATATTCTAGCGTTTCTAGATATTCTAGAGTTTCTAGAGAATCTAGATATTCTAGCGTTTCTAGAGGATCTAGGTATTCTAGAGAATCTAGCGTTTCCAGAGGCTCCGGAAAATCCAGAGGCTCCCTCCCGCCAAAAAGTTGGGGCTGCGTCCGCGCGGACACAGCCCCTAATCTTGCAATAGTGCTTGGATTTACTTAATCTCGTTGGCGAGTTCAGCACCAGCCTTGAACTTGATCACCTTCTTTGCTGCGATTTCAATCTTTTCCTTAGTAGCGGGATTGATACCAGTGCGTGCGGGGCGCTCGGTAACAGCGAAAGTACCAAAGCCGAGGAGGGCAACCTTGTCACCACCCTTGAGGGCGTCGGCTACTGCCTTGAGTGTAGCGTCGAGCGCCTTCTTGGCATCATCCTTCTTCAATCCTGCGTTGGCAGCAATAGCATTTACGAGTTCGGTCTTGTTCATAATATTTGTTTTTACGGGGTTATGAAATTGTTTTTCAGTGTAATTCACTCGCAAATATAGGAGTTGTTGGGATTTTCACCAAGACTTTTTTTATTTTTTTTCAAATATACTCCATTTTTCTAGGGTTTGAGTGCCAACACCTCCCTTAGAATGGGCGTTTGAGCGGTTTTTGGGGGCGTTTTTGGCTGTTTGATGATTGCTGGAAAAGGAGCAGTGCGGACGGCCGTTCGTTTCTTCCGAAATTATATCTGATTCCGCGGGTTGGGCCAATATTCCGCGGCCACGCCTTCCCCATTTCGCAAACAATTACTACATTTGCCGATTAGAAACCTTCCTCAAATCATTCTCTATATGAAAATCGTCAATCTCGAAACCCAAGACTCCATCATCAGTAACTATATGGCCGAGCTGCGCGACTGCGACGTGCAACAGGCCCGCTTGCTTTTTCGCGAGAACCTGCGGCGCATCGCTCGCTACATGGCTTACGAGTTGAGCAAGACGCTCGACTATGCGCCGCAGTTGGTACATACGCCGCTGGCCGACCGCAATGTGCGCACCATGAACGAACACCTGGTGGTGGGCACCGTATTGCGGGCGGGCCTGGCCTTCCACGAGGGTTTCCTCGATGTGTTCGACAAGGCCGACGCAGGCTTTGTGGCCGCCTATCGCGAGGAGGGCACGAAGGAAAATATCCGCATCAAGCTCGACTACCTTGCCGCCCCGAATTTGGAAGGCACCACCTTCCTGCTCGTTGACCCCATGCTGGCCACGGGTGGCAGTTTGGTGTTGGCCTACGAAGCATTCTGCCGCAACGGACAGCCCCGCAAACTCCACATCTGCTGCGTGATTGCCGCGCCCGAGGGCATCCGTCGCCTCGAAGAAGCCTTCCCCTCCGATGATGTCACGCTGTGGGTGGCCGCCATCGACGACCATCTCAACGAGCAAGCCTATATCGTGCCCGGTTTGGGCGATGCGGGCGACCTCTCCTTTGGCGAGAAACTCAGTCACTAGTAAAAGCTGGGGCACAGCCTTTGTTGACAGACAGGCAGCCCCTTCCTATATATAAATAGGTATATCCATGGAAAAACAAATCACGATACGCTGCAAGAACACGGGCCTCAGTCATCAGGTTCCCCTTGGCAGCAATCTCGAGAGCGTCTATCAGCAGTTGGGCCTCCATTTGCCGCTCGGCGTGACCAGTGCAAAGGTCAACAACAAGGTGGAGGGCCTTCACTACAACCTTTTCAGCGCGAAGGATGTGGAGTTCCTTGACATCAGTTCTCCGTCGGGCATGCGCACCTATACGCGCTCGCTCTTCTTTGTGCTCTGCAAGGCCATCGGCGACCTTTATCCCGGTGCCCGCCTGCGCATTGATACGCCCGTGAGCAACGGGTACTATTGCCATTTGCACCAGAGCGACAGCAGTACTATGCCCGAGCATCCCGACGCCACGGCCATCCGTGCGCGTATGCAGGAGATAGTCGATGCCAACCTGCCCTTCCATCGCATCACCTGTCCCACGGAGGATGCCATTGCCCTATTCCGCGAGCGCGGCTTGCACGACAAGGTGCGCCTGCTCCAAAGCATCGGCAAACTCTATACGACCTACTACACCCTGGACGATACGCCCGACTATTTCTATGGCTCCTTGCTCATACGTACGGGCCAGCTCACGCACTTCGATCTCATCAGTTATGGCGAAGGATTCCTTTTGCGCTTGCCCGATCCGGCCCATCCTGGGGCTCTGCGTCCGATGCGCGAGCAAGGGAAAATGTTTGACGTCTTCCGCGAGCAGCATCGCTGGCAACATATCTTGGGCATTTCGACCGTGGGCGACCTCAACGAAGCCTGCGCCAACGGACATGCTAACGACCTCATCAACGTCAGCGAGGCCCTGCAGGAGAAGCGGTTTAGCGCACTGGCCGACCAGATTGCCGCCAACCCCAACTATCGCGTCATTCTCATAGCCGGACCTTCCTCAAGCGGCAAGACGACCTCGTCGAAGCGCCTCTGCGTGCAGCTGATGGCTTGCGGCAAGCACCCCGTGTCCATCTCGCTCGACGACTACTTTGTTGATCGCGAGAAAACGCCGCGACAGGCCAATGGCGAGTACGACTTCGAGCACCTGGAGGCCATGAACATTCCCCTCTTCAATGCTCAGATGAACGCGCTCCTGCAAGGCGAAGAGGTGGAACTGCCGCGCTACAATTTCCTGACGGGCAAGAGCGAGGCCAGTGGTACGCGCCTGCGCCTCGAACAGGACACCGTGCTCATCCTCGAAGGCATCCACGCCCTCAATCCGCAGTTGACGGCCGACATTCCCAACGAAAACAAGTTCAAGATATACGCCTCGGCGCTCACCACCATTCTCCTGGACGACCACAACTATATCCCGACGACCGACAACCGCCTGCTGCGCCGCATTGTGCGTGATTACAAATACCGCGGTTACTCGGCCGAGCAAACCATTCGCCGTTGGCCCGATGTGCGGGCAGGCGAAGA
>CAMBWV010000025.1 GCA_945871755.1 uncultured Bacteroidales bacterium | reverse complement strand
GGGACATCATCGAGAATAGCAACCTCGGTATCGGCGGCTGCATCTGGGACTGGGTAGATCAGGGAGTTATTGACCCGCAAGCCATCCTCAGCGGCGAGACCAAGGTCAACGGTTTCGACAAGTACATGAGCGGCTACGACTATCCCGGACCCCATCAGGGCAACTTCCTCAACAACGGCGTCATCACGGCCGACCGCGCCTGGACGCCCAAACTCACAGAGGTGAAGCGCATCTACCAGCCCGTGGCCTTCGCCTACGACGCTGCCACCCGCGCCCTCACCATTCGCAACAAGCAAGCCTTCGAGCCGCTCCAGCATTACGACCTCCACTACACCGTCCTGCGCAATGGCCTCGAGGTGGAGCACGGCACTTTTGACCTGGGTAGCATCCCCGCTGGCGCCACAAGCACCTTCGTCGTGCCCTTCAGCACCTCGCCCGCCACGGATGGTGAATACATGCTCAACGTAGGTCTGCGCCATCTGGAGGCTACGACCTGGTGCGAAGCAGGCTACGAGATGGCCAATGCACAGTTCACCCTGCAAGAGCGCGCGGCCACCTTGCCCGCCATCGAAACGACAACAGCCAACGGACGCCTCACCCTGACCCGCAACGCTGGCACAACGACCATCGCAGGCGACAGCATCCGCTTCGTCCTCGACGCGCAGGGCTTTGTGAAGAAGTGGAACGTGAAGGGCATTGACCTCCTAGCCACTTCCATGGAGCAGCAACCCATCTACAGCAACATCCGCTGGATTGAAAACGAAAGCCCCTACGGCAACCACAGCTTCGGCGACAAAACAACGAGCATCAACTCGGCCACCGTCACCTCCGAACTCGGTGCCAACGGCACGACCTGCAACGTCAGAGTCACCGCTGCCGATGACCAGTGCCCCTACGTCATCAACTATACCATATATAATACGGGTACGGTGGATATGGCCGTCACTTTCTCGCCGACCAAGGCTGGCCTGCGCCGCATCGGATTGGATATGCGCCTGAGCGAGAACTTCGAGGACGTAACCTACTACGCCCGCGGCCCGTGGGAAAACTATGTGGACCGCCAAGTGGGCTCATACCTCGGTCAATACACGACAACCGTGACCGACCTCTTTGAAGAATACACGCACCCGCAGTCCATGGGCAACCGCATGGATATGCGCATGCTCACCCTGACCAATCCCACGAACGGCGACCAAGTGCGCATTGAGTCGGAAGGCCAAGTGTCCTTCTCCCTCTCGCACTACGACGAGGCAGAGTTCCTCAAGCCCATAGCCCACACCTGGGACATTACGCGCCATCCCGAAGTTTACGCCCACTTCGACTATATGCAGCGCGGTCTGGGCAACGGCAGCTGCGGCCCTGGCACGCTCAGCCAGTACTATTGCCCCAACTCAGGCCAGCAATCCTTCAAACTCCGCTGGTCGGCCCTCACTGGCACTGAGACAGGCATCACCTCCAGCACCACAGCCAAAGATTGCACGATTCGCTACGACCGCGACAGCCAGACCGTACGCCTCGACAACCGCCTCCCCGCAGGCACACAAGTAATCGTGACCAACATCGGTGGTCAAACTTTGGCGCAAACCACGAGCCAAGGCGCTCCCTTGACGATTTCGCTCCAGGGACAACCACGCGGCACCTATCTGGTTGTGCTCCGCGAAGACGGCACTGCTGTCCGCACGCACAAGGTGCTGAAGTATTAGCGGAGCATCCGCCATCAAATCCTCCGCCTCCACCCAAGCCTCCACTCCGCCAAAAACATTTTTTTACGCTGCCGCTTGGCCATTCCAAAAAGAATCCGTAATTTTGCAGCGTCATCTAACGATGCACACCAAGTTTGTTCCATGGTGTAATGGTTAGCACTAGAGTTTTTGGTTCTCTCAGTCCCCGTTCGAGTCGGAGTGGAACAACTGATTTATTTGATTTGCGGGCGCTGCACTCCTTGGTGCAGCGCCCGCTTTTTTCTTTGACGATTATGAAAATCCATCTGACATACGATTTCCGCGTAGATACCATACTGTTGCAACTGCGGCTGGAGCGCGGCACGCTGCCCACGGGCATGATATCGCGCAAGGGTGCTTCGATTGTCATCACCATGCCCGCAGGTTTGCAACTGGAAGAGCCACGGGCGCAGGAATGGGCACGGCGCGTAGTCACCGAGGCACTGCGCCAACGAGCCAAGGAGGTGCTGCCATGTATGCTGCACGATCAGGCGCTGAAGTTTCACCTGCGCTTCAACAAGGTATATATTAAAGATTTGTCGAGCCGCTGGGGCAGTTGTTCCTCGCTGGGCAATATCAATCTGTCGCTTTGGCTGCTGCTTGCGCCTCCCTACCTCATTCAATACGTTGTGCGCCACGAACTCGCCCACCTCAACGAAATGAACCATAGTCCGCGCTTCTGGGCGCAGGTTGACGCCTTCTATGGAGAGCCTGGCCGCGGCAAGGCCCTAGAGCGAGAAATGAAAGCCTTTGCCCTAGACCTGCAGCGCCGCCACATGCGCTGATTGCTCTTTGGAGATACTGTTCCCAAAATACTGTCAAGCATTCTATCCTCCCGTGCGTACCCTCCTTTTACTCCTTCTCCTTCTTCCCCTCCGCCTCTTCGCCCAAGCGGCCGACGAGGCCACGATGCTGTTTGCCCATTTGCGACAAGCGGCAGGCTTTGTGGAGCGTACGCCGCGCGAGATGGTGTATCTCCACCTAGATAACAATGGTTACTACGAAGGCGAGACACTATGGTTTCGCGCCTATGTGGTTCAGGCGGCTACGCTGCGGCCCGAACCTTTGTCGGGTGTGCTCTACGTAGAACTGCTCAATGCCGCTGGCCAGCTGATGGAACAGCAGACATTACCCATCGATTCAACAGGGCGCGCCGAGGGTTCGTTTGTGCTAGACACGCCCATACGCACAGGCTATTACGAAGTGCGGGCCTATACGCGCGAAATGGTCAACTGGGGCACAGACGCCTGCTTCTCACGCATAGTACCCGTCTTCCAGCGTCCCGTGGCGCGCCGCAAGAAGATGAAAATCGACGACATCGACCCCACGCGCCTCGAAATCGAACGCCCCGCGCTCAACAACACCGCCACACGCATGACACCGCGCCTCATCGCGGACGAGGCGGCAAAGGCGCGAACCGTCCGCTTCTATCCCGAAGGCGGGCTGCGCGTGGCAGGGCTGGAGCAACGGATTGCTTTCGAGATAACGGGCGGAGCAGCCGACGCAAAGGCCGACACGCTGGTGCTCTGCAATGCGCTAGGCGAAACGCTGGGCCACTTCCCCACCCTCCTTCAAGGTAGAGGTCTCCTCACCCTGCCCGCCAACATGACGGATGGCTATGTACGGCTTGGGCAGCAACGCTTCGAGCTGCCGTCTGGCGAAGGCGGTGACTACGTGCTACGCGTCAGTCCGCAATATGCCGACGGCCAGCCCGCGGCCTACGACCTGCGCATCACAGCCACACCGCGCGCACTGCGGGCCGATAGCCTATTGGGCCTTGCCGTACTCTGTCGCGGAGCAGTGGGCTACTGCGATACGTTGCGCCTACAGGGGCAGGCTGCCGAACTCACCCTGCCGCTGACGGCCCTACGCGGCGGTGTCAATCAGGTGGTGCTGTTCTCCGCCACAGGCCGCACGTTGGCCCAGCGCCTCATTTGGCGCGACGCCCTTCGGCGCGAGGTGCGCGTGGATGTGCAACAAAACGCCACGTCCTATGCGCCCTACGCCCCCATTGTGCTACAGATTCAACTGCGTGATGCGCTGGGCGCGCCCGTGCAGACGGACTGTTCGCTCTCGGTGCGAGCGGCCGACACGGAATTTATGCGCAGTGACGATGCAGGGACAGACGTGGCCCTACTGCTAAGTTCGGAATTGCGCGGCTACATCCGTCGGCCGTGGGACTACTTCCCACTCTCCTCGCCCCAGCGGCGCGAGGCGCTTGACCTCCTACTGATGGTGCAGGGCTGGACAGCCAATCGTTTTGAAGAAGTGTGCGGCCGCGATTCCTTCCCCACGCCGCAGCCCATCGAGGAACGCCTGACGATCAACGGGCAAGTATTGCGCGACAACGACCGCCGCGAACCCATGCCCAACGTGAGCCTTGCGCTCAAGATGTACTCCTTGAAAGGTCTTGGGCTGGAGGCAGAAACCAGCACGGATGCCGAAGGGCGCTTCGCCTTTGTTTCCAACGTGGATTACAAAGGCGAACTCACCGCCCAGTTCAGGATGAAAGATATTAAAGGTCGCCCTGTCCGCGGCCGCCTGACCATTGACCGCTGGTTTAGTCCTGCCCTGCGCGCCCTTACCTTATCCGATTTGGAAATCCATCCGCCCCTTGCGCCTAGCCACCTAGCCCAAATCGCTCTGCCCATCGACACCTTCCTTTGGGCGGATACCATCCCCGATTATTCACAATACCATCTCAAGGAAGTAGCCGTGAAGGGCAAGCGCCAACATAAGTACAAGGGGTTCACAGGCAACCGCTACACGTATCAGGGTGGCGAGGCAGCGGGCCAGCGCAACGCCGATTGCTTCATCGACCTGAGCCGCGAAGTGGACCGCTATAAGGATGCGGGCGGCGACCCTGGGACGATTCTCCACTTCCTGACGCTGCTGGACCGCAATGCGGAGATGGAATATGTGTCGGAGACAGACCTGCGTGCAGGACAGACAGCGAGCGATGGCAACGACGGTGCGTCGCTCAACGGTGTGCCCGAGGACGCGGTACAGTCCCTCCGCTGGGCGGGCCGCGAAACGACGTTTCTGCTCAATAATAGTACCACGATTCCTTACGACCTTGAAGATGCACCGGCGGAATGGTTTCGCAGCGTGGCCATCGCGAAGGGCGACCGCCTCAGCAAGTTCCTCGACCTTGAACCTAACACAGCCTCGAAGTCTTCCCCTGGCTATCTCATCCTGCTCTACGAGGACCCGAATGCGCCGCGCAATCCCGTAGGCCGCAATTACGAAGTGCGCCACGTGCGCGGCTTCGCCACTCCCCGCCAATTCTATCAGCCCAACTATCGCAAGGACGACCGCCCAACGGAGGAGGACGTACGGCGAACGCTCCTTTGGCAACCGCATCTGCAAACGGACAACCAAGGCCGCGCCACCGTCATCCTATATAATAATGGTGCGCCCGCGCAACGGCTGCGTATTTCCTTGCGCGGAATAACAGGGAAGGGGGAATACGTGAACTATGAAGCCACTGGCTTGTAGGAATGCAACTACTTGCTTGTAGGAATGCAACTGCTGGCTTGTAGGAATGAGGCCGCAGGCTTGTAGGAAATAAGGAGTTCGTTCCCGCTGAAAAAGCAATATTCTATTATTACCTTTCAGTGGGAACGAACTCCTTATTTTATTACAAGCAAGGTGCGGTCTTTTCGGCTCTGCCTACAGCACGTCCTCGCCAAGTTTCACCATAGCCTCGTCGGCCAGGCGGCGCACATTCTTCGGGTCGTCGTTCGGACAAATCACCAGCACGCCGTCGCGCTCGACCACGAGGAAGCCTTCCAGCCCCTTGATGACGGCAGCCTTTCCCTCGGGCATTACCACCACATTGCGGCTGCAACCCGAGAGGAGCACGCGGCCGTGGCCCAGCACCGCATTGTCGTCGAAGTCCTTGTGGGCCACCTCGTAGAGCTCCGTCCAGCAGCCTACGTCCGACCAACCGAAGTCGCACTCATAGACCAGCACGTCCTTGCTCTGGTCGAGCAGCATAAGGTCAATGCCGCGGTTGAGGCGCGCAGGATAGATGTCGCCAACAAGGCGCATCTCCTCGTCGTGCGTGAGGTGGGCGTGGGCCTTTTCAATAATTTCGGCCACATCGGGTGTTATTTCCTTCATGAAATTGCCCATCGTCTGGACGTGCCAGAGGAAGAGACCAGTGTTCCACATAAATTCGCCGCTCTCCACAAAAAGCCGCGCGTAGTCCATGGCTGGTTTCTCCTGGAAACTCTTCACGCGGTGCAGGAGACCCTGCTCGACGGTGTCGCCCATTTGGATGTAGCCGTAGGCTGTATTGGGCACCGTGGCAGGCGCACCCATGGCCACGAAAACGGGATGCGTGGCTGCATATTCCATAGCCTTAGCGATTTCCGTGCGGAAGCGGTCGGCATAAATGATTTGCTGGTCGGCGGGCGTGAGCACTACAACGGCATCTGGGTCTTGCAGGTGGATGTGATAGTTAGCCCAGACGGCGGCAGGCGCTGTCGAGAGTTGCACAGGCTCCTGCAGGATATTCTCTTGCGGCACTTCGGGCAACTGCTCCTTGACCATCTCCACGTAGTCCTTATAGGTAGATACGAAGATATGGTCGGCGGGCAACCAGTCGGCAAAACGGTCGAACGTCTGTTGGAGGAGCGTGCGGCCTGTACCAAAGAAATCGATGAATTGCTTGGGTCGGTATTTACGGCTCTCAGGCCACAGGCGGCGTCCCTCGCCACCGGCCAGAATAATACAATAGCTGTGGTTTGTGTTCATCGTCATAGCCTACAAATTTTACTTGCAGTGGTTAGTATTTTCTTCCGCTAAGGTAAAGTTTTCTTCCGACATGCCGCCCCTTCATTTCTGAAAATATCCGAAAACATGACGTACAGCAGATTCTCCGACGAATAATTCCGCCAAAACGACCAGCCCAGCCAAAGAAATCCGTTGCCGCCCCGTCCACAGAAGAGCCAAACCAAACTTCCTCCCCGTCCACCCCTCAGCTCCTTTCACCCCATAAAATCCCGCCCCACACCGCAAAAACCTGCCCTCCGTTCCGCAAAAAAAACGCTCCATCGTGCAAATTCCGAGCAAATATTTGGTGCGATAGAATTTTTCCCGTACCTTTGCACCGCTATCAAGCCCAGATGGCGGAATCGGTAGACGCGCTGGTCTCAAACACCAGTGGGGCAACCCGTGCCGGTTCGACCCCGGCTCTGGGTACATAGTAAACGCTGACTGAATGCTGCATTCGGTTGGCGTTTTTTTGTTGGCGGATTCTGGATGTTCTAGAGATTCTAGATTTTCTAGAGATTCTAGAGATTCTAGATTTTCCGTAAATTCTGTTGATGCTATCTTCCGCTTTTCTCGCTTTTCTCGCTGCGCTCCCCGCCAAACTTTTCCCGCTAGCCCTTGGCAGGTTTTCCGCAAATGGCTAACTTCGCGGCAGATATACAGATTCACAAATTATCCTCCCCTTATTTATATGAAAATCCTACTCCTTGGAAGCGGCGGCCGCGAGCACGCCTTGGCATGGAAGATTGCGCAGAGTGCGCTGGTTGAAACCCTCTATGTGGCGCCTGGCAATGCTGGCACGGCCGAGGTGGCTGTCAATGTGGACGGTCTCAAGGCCGACGACTTTGAGGGCGTGGCACAGTTCGTGCTCGACAAGGCCATTGATATGCTGGTGGTCGGCCCCGAAGACCCTCTCGTGAAAGGCGTCAGCAATTATTTCGCTGCACGCGAAGATTTGCGCCACATCCCCGTCATCGGTCCCTCGCAGCAGGGTGCCCAGTTGGAAGGCTCGAAGGATTTCGCCAAAGCCTTCATGAAGCGCCACGGCATCCCCACTGCGGCCTACGAAACCTTTGACGGCACACAGCTCAAGGCTGGACAACGATTCCTCGAAACGCTGCAACCGCCCTACGTGCTCAAGGCCGACGGTCTTTGCGCGGGCAAGGGTGTGCTCATCCTCGACACCCTCGAAGAGGCCCAGCAGGAATTGGCCAATATGCTCGGCGGTAAGTTTGGCAACGCCTCTGCCCGCGTGGTCATTGAGGAGTTCCTGAGCGGCATCGAGTGCTCGGTGTTCGTGCTCACGGATGGCCAGCACTACCAGATACTGCCCGAGGCGAAGGACTACAAGCGCATCGGCGTGGGCGACACGGGCCTCAACACGGGCGGCATGGGCAGCGTTTCGCCCGTTCCCTTTGCCGACAAGGCTTGGATGCAGCGCGTGGAGGACGAAATCATCCGTCCCACCGTGGAGGGTCTAGCCAAGGACGACCTGGACTACAAGGGCTTCATCTTCTTCGGCCTTATCAATACGGCGGACGGCCCGAAGGTGATTGAATACAACTGCCGCATGGGCGACCCCGAAACGGAAACGGTCATGCTGCGCCTGAAGACGGACATCGTGGAACTGTTCAAGGCGGTTGCCGAAGGCCGTTTGGACGCGTGCACCGTTGAGCACGATGAGCGTGCCGCGGTATGCGTCATGTGCGTATCGGGCGGCTATCCCGAGGCTTACGAGAAGGGCTTCCCCATCACGGGCCTCCATCCCGAGGGTTGCGTCACCTTCCATGCGGGCACGGCCGTGAAGGACGGGCAGGTGGTCACGGCTGGTGGCCGCGTCATCGCCGTGAGTGCCTATGGCAAGGATAAGGCGGAGGCTTTGGCCCAGGCCATGAAGGGCGCGCAGGAGGTGCAATTCGAGAAGAAATATTTCCGTTGCGATATTGGACAGGACCT
>CAMBWV010000024.1 GCA_945871755.1 uncultured Bacteroidales bacterium | reverse complement strand
GAACGAACTCCTTACTCACACCTTGCACAGCAAGGTGCGGTACTTTCACGTTACTTCCTATGCCTTGCAATGAGAACGAACTCCTTACTCACACGTTGCTAGCAAGGTGCGGTACTTTCACGTTACTTCCTATGCCTTGCAATGAGAACGAACTCCTTATTCACGTCACAATCTTTGGGCAGCAAGGTGCGGTCCTTCTGCGTTACTCCTTCTCGAGGAAACCCTGTTGGCGGAGGGTTGCTAGTAGGGTTTGGCTGATGGCTTCGTTGTCGCGGCGGGTGTAGCGGAGGTCGGTGAAGATTTGGGCTAGGGTTTGTTTGTCGTTGATGCGTAGGAATTCTTGGTTTTCGGGTAGGGATTCCTTGGGCTTGTAGTCGCGGTCGATGTCGGCGCGGGTGGGGGAGTGGTAGGTTTCTTCGTGGAGGATGGCGGAGAGGGGTAGGCGGTCGGTGGGAGCGGGCTGCTCGTCGGGCCAACCTAGGGTGATGGTGGCGATGGGCATGACTAGGCGCGGGAGGTGGAGGATGCGGATGATGTCCTGCGGCGAATAGAGGGTGGTGCCTAGGTAGCAGAGGCCCAGACCTTCGGCTTCGGCTAGGGTGCAGAAGGTTTGGCAATAGAGGAGGGCATCGGTGGCGGCATTGAGGAAGGAGAGGAAATTGTCGTAGCCTGGGTCGGCCTCGCGTTCTTCACACCAGCGGGTGACGCGGTGGAAGTCGGCGCAGAAGGTGAGGAGCGCGGGGGCTTGGCGCACCATGGGTTGGTTGAAATGGTAGGGGGCTAGTTGCTCCTTCTGGGTAGGGTCCTCCGTGAGGACAACGCTGTAGAGCTGGAGATTGCCCATGGTTTGTGTGCGCTCGGCTTCGGTGAGGAGACGGTTGATAAGGGCGCGGTCAACGGGGCGGTTGGCGTATCGGCGGATGGTTTGTCGGTTTTTTAGCATGGCTTTGGGGGTCAACGGTCGCTTTGCGACCTGGTTGTTATGGTCGCTGCGCGACCTAGTTTCAGGTTTCAACGGAAGCCTGCGGCTTCCTAGTTTCAGGGAATCCCTTCGGGCTTCCTGTTTCAACGCAGCCTTTGGCTGCTGGCTCGATAGTCTAAGCTATGAAAGTTTGTGGCAGGCTTTGGCTATTGCCTTGCCTGCTTTTTGCATTACTACGGGGGGCTTACTCCTTATTATATATAGGAGAACTTGGAAAGGAATTGGGCCTATATCGCTTGGGGATGGGATGTCTGCGATATAGGCCCAATGTTTGCCCGTTGGGTGTGGGCGGGGATTATTCTGCGGGGGCAGCCTCGGCGTTGGCTTCTTCCTGCTCATCGGCTTCGAGGAAGTCGGTGTAGCCTGCCTGCACGAGGATGTTGTACCACTGGATGAGCTTCTTGACATCGCCGGGGTAGATGCGGTCGGCATCGTTTTCGGGCAATACTTCGTCGAGGAAGGCGAAGAGCTGTGCCTTGTCGGCCTTGCTGGTTTGGATGTCAACGGGCTGGGCGTTGTACTTTTCCTTGATGGATTCGAATACCTCCATGAGGGGTTTGTCGTCGTCCATGGTGTACATGGAGACATCGCGGAGGGAGGTGACGCGGTCGCGCGAACCAGCGGTGATGCGACGCTTCTGCTCGTCGATAGATTCCACAATCAGATTGCCGTTGCCACGTGCAACGAGGCGGTAGAGGCCGGGCTTGCCAGAGATGGCGAGAATGGTTTCTTTCATGTTGAGGTTGGTTCTATAGGTATTTTCTGGAATTGGTTTGTGGCGGGTCGCTATTGACCTGCCCCTTGTGATTGATTGCGCGGGCAAAGGTACAATATTTATTTGGAATGGGCGCAGTCTTGAGGGGACCAAGTGCGGATTCGGTCGCCATTTGTCAGGCTCTTTACCACTCTTCGCTGCGGCTTTCCGCTGCCATGTGGTTGTGCTTGCAGGCTCTATAGACTAGGAGGTGCAACGACCCGTTGCGCTATGGTTTGTCTTGCTTTGGCGAGCCGCTGCCGAAATGTTTCATTGTCTCATTTGAAGGAGGCTGTGGATGACGCCAAGGTCGGGGCTGTCGGTGTTGTCCAAGATGATATCGGCACGGCGGGCCTTCTCCTCTTCGGCCATCTGCAGGCGCATCCACGAGCGGGCTACTTCGCGGCTGACTCCATCGCGGGCCATGACGCGCGAGAGGCGTACTTCGAGGGGCGCGGTGACGAGGACGGTGCGGTCCACAAGGCGGTCGAAACCTGATTCGAAGAGCAGGGCGCACTCCATGCAGAGGAGGCGGTGGCTCGCGGCGGCCTGACTGTCGCACCATTGGCGGAAGGCTGCTGCCACGCGGGGATGGACGATTGCGTTGACGCGGTCGGCTGCCTCGCTGCCCTGGTGGAGGTAGTCGCGCAGGAGCTCCTTGTGGAGCCATCCGCCTTCAAACAACTCTGGGCCGACGAGTTCGCTGAGCGCGCGTTGCACCTCGGTGTCCGTGCGCAGGAGTTGCTTCGCCACGTTGTCGCAGTAGAAGATGGGAATCCCGCGGTCCTCCAAGCGGCGGCAGACGAAACTCTTGCCACTGCCGATGCCGCCCGTGACGGCTAGGCGAAGGGGGGTGGGGGAGGAGGAATGGGGCATGGCCGTGGGACTAGTTCTTGGTATCTTCGATGACATACTCGATGGCGGCGGGGATGGTGCGCACGCGGGTGACGCCATCGGGCGCCTTGTCAACGCGGACGGGGCAACTGGTGCTGCCGTCGGTGGGCAGGTCCTTGTAGTGCACAGACACGGCGAAGGCTGAGGCGTCAATGCTTCTGTACATGCTCATGGGCACGTAGAATGCCACCTCCACCTCCTGCGGAATGGGCAACAGCTGTTTGCCCGCGGGGAAGCCTTGCGACTGCACGGAGAGCTTGACGCGCTTCTCAACGAGGCGGTCGGAGAAGATTTGCAACTTGACGCGCGAGGGCTCAAACTTGACGCCCCGCACGCGCTGGATGTCGAGCTGGAGCGTGGTGGAGTCGGCGATGTTCTTGAGATATTCGGGCTTGACGTAGGCCGCTTTGATGTTGTCGAGAATCTCGTTGGAGGCATACACCGTCACGCTGTCGGGCAGGAAGCGGGTGTGCGTGATTTCGTAGCCTTGGGCCGCTTGGAGGTTGCCCTTCAGAGCAACGGGCACGCGCTTGCGCAGGCCGTAGTTGTAATAGAACTCGAGGGTGTCGGGGCGCATGCTCACAATCTGCGTGCCCTGCGAGAGTTGTGCGCTCAGTTGGCGGCGCAGCTCGTTGGGCAGGATGCGCACGTGGCCCTTGGAGTTGCTGATGCTTTTCCAATCGAGCACGATGGGGCGCACGATGCCGCCGAAGTGGTAGCCCATGAGCGTGACACCCTTGTCGCGGAGGGTGGCGCGGGTGAACTCGGGCAGGTCGCTCGTGATGACTACCTCTTCGGGGATGCCCCGTATCTCGATGGGCACTTCTATCTCCTGCTCGGTCGTCTCGTTGAGTACCTCAAACAGCCAGAAGGAGGCCGAGAGACAGAGGAAAAACAAGAAAACAAGGAACTGCTTGTTCCAGATGAGGGACAAGCAGTTCCATATACTTTTGAAATTCCGGGAAGTCATCTTCGTGGGGGATTAGGGCACAGAGAAAGGTGTGCCGCTGGTTAGCTGTGTGGAGATACTCCTATATATATAGGTGTGCCGAGGATTATTTCTGCTCGGGAGCGGTGCCTGCGGGCATGATGGCGCTCTTCTCGAACTTCACCTTGGTGCCCGTGGCAATTTCAAGGGTGATGATGTTGTCGTCGATATTCTTCACCTGTCCGTGAATGCCACCGATGGTGACAACGTCCTGTCCCACGCTGAGAGCGTCGCGGAACTTCTGGATTTCCTTCTGCTTCTTGTTTTGGGGACGAATCATGAAGAAATATACGATGGCGAAGAGAATAACCATCATGATAATCATTTCGAGACCACCGCCACCAGCGGCTGCCTGCAAGAGTGTGATTGCGTTCATGTGTAGTGTGAGTTTTTGTATGGGTTATGTAAATGTTTCTAATGTGGGGTGGGGAGGTCGCCTGCCTATTTGGTTGTGCGCTCCTTGAGGATGGTGCCGTTGGCGCGCAACTTCTTGACGGCGTTGTCGAGCAGGCCGTTGATATAGGAGGCGCTGCGGGGCGTGCTGTACACCTTGGCTATGTCGAGGTATTCGTTGATGCTGACGCTCAGCGGGATGCTGGGGAACTCCAATATCTCGGCCAGGGCAATCTGCATGATGATGACATCCATGAAGGCCATGCGGCTAAGGTCCCAGTTGCGGGCGTTGGCGCGAATAATCTCGCGGGTCTCGTCGGCGCGGGCAATGACAGCGCGGAAGAGCTGGAGGGCAAATTCGCTGTCCTCGTCGGACGTGAACTTGGGCAGCAGTTCCTGCTCGGGCGTGGACTCGGGCGTGAAGCGCTTGATAGTCTTGAGCACGAAGGAGTCGATGAGGAATTTGTCGTCGTTCCAGTAGATGCAGTGGTCCTCAATGAGATTGTCGAAATCCTCGTTGCCTTGCACGAACGTCTTATAGAGTTTGCGCACCACTTCGCGGTCGGCTTCATAGTCGAACTCCTCCTTCGTCAGGTAGAGCTCGTAGATGCTGCTTTCGGTGAAGGCTGCGTAGAGTTTCTTGATGAAGGCGTCTTCCTCAATCCAGTCCTTCTTTTTCTCCATATAGGCAGCGAGGGTCTCGTTTTCGTTGAGCTGGACGAGGAATTTGTTCTCCGCCAGCATTCTTTCGGGGAAGATACCGTCGGGGTTGTTGCCCTGGCGGGTCATTCTGGCGATGCGTGCTTCGTTCTTGTGGATGGCAAGGCGATGCACCTTCACCAGGACGGAGAGCAGATAGAGATACAATTCGTGAGCCTTGTCAAAGGAAAAGAAGAGTTCCTTTTCAGCGACGTCCATAGGTTTGCCCTCGCCCACGTAGTAGGCGTAGGTCAACTGGACAATCCTCAGTCGGATCAGTTCGCGGTTTATCATATTGCTGTGAAATGTTATGGCCATCCGAGCGCCGCAGGTCTATGGATTTTCCACTGAAAAAGCCCCTCCAGCATGGCTTGGCGGAGGCAAAAATACGAAAAATTTGGGGGGCTACAGCATTTTCTTCCTACTTTTTAGGCCCTGTTCGGAATTTTTAATGCAATTTTGTGCGGTGTAGCGAGAAATTTCGTAGGATTTCTTGCCTTCAAAGATGCGTAGGGAAGCAACGCGGAGACCGATGCTGGCTTGACAACTACCAACCTTTTGATGACTGAACCAACAAAACCTTTTTTACTTATATAATTTACTTTATGGATTTCAATAAAGATTCGATGAGAGAGCGGACGGCCGATAGCGACATCCTTTTCTCGCGCTCGATTAAAGCGGGCAAGCGTGTTTATTATGTGGATGTGAAGCGCGATCGCCATGGCGAGAACTATTTGTCCATCACGGAGAGCAAGCGCATTAAGGATGGAACGGACGAGGAGCGCCCAGTGTTTGAGAAGCACAAGATTTTCCTTTATCGCGAAGATATGGACCGCTTCGTACAGGCATTTCAGGAGGCCGTGGGCTATGTCCAGGCCAACAACCCAGCGCCGCGCCCGCGCTATTCGGACTCCTACTCGGATTCCTATGCCGACGGCCTGCCCTACAATCCCAATCCCACGCCCACGTCGCTCGAGAGCAATTACCGCTCCACCGACAGCTATTTCTCGCGCGAGGGCTATGGCTACAACGACGACTTCGAGATGAGTCGCCGCCAGCGTCCCGCCTTTGCAGAGCGTCGCACCACGTTCAACCGCACCTACGTGCCCCGCACTGGAGGCTTCAATCGCCGTCCCTCGTTCGACCGCATGGAGAATCGCACACAGCCTACCAATCCCACGGACTCCGCACCGCAGATGCCTAAGGGCGACGCCGACTTCAACGTGGATTTTTAATCCTGCAATTTTCAGCCCCCCCGAGTCCACACCCTCCTCCCCAAAAAGTACTAATACTTATCTATAATATATGGCAAAAGAAGAAATCAACGCAAGCGCAAATAGCGAGAAGCTCAAGGCCCTCCAGGCTGCGATGCTCAAGATTGAGAAAGACTTTGGCAAGGGTTCCATCATGAAGATGGGCGACGAGCAAATTGAAGAGGTCGAAGTGATCCCCACGGGCAGCATTGCCCTCAACGCTGCCCTCGGAGTGGGCGGATATCCCAAGGGACGTATCATCGAAATCTACGGTCCCGAATCTTCTGGTAAGACCACGCTGGCCATCCATGCCATTGCCGAGGCGCAGAAGAACGGAGGTATTGCTGCTTTCATCGATGCCGAGCACGCCTTCGACCGTTTCTATGCCGCCAAACTCGGTGTCAATATCGACGAGCTCCTTATCTCCCAGCCCGACAACGGCGAGCAGGCCCTTGAGATTGCCGACCAGTTGATTCGCTCCTCGGCCATCGATATCATTGTCATCGACTCCGTGGCCGCCCTCACGCCCAAGGCTGAAATCGAAGGCGACATGGGCGACAACAAGGTGGGACTCCAGGCCCGCCTCATGAGCCAGGCTTTGCGCAAACTGACTTCCTCCATCAGCAAAACCAACACCACGTGTATCTTCATCAACCAGTTGCGCGAGAAGATTGGCGTCATGTTTGGCAATCCCGAAACGACAACGGGCGGTAACGCGCTCAAGTTCTACGCCAGCGTGCGCATGGACATCCGCCGTGTGACCACACTCAAGGATGGCGACACGCCCATCGGCAATCAGGTGCGCGTCAAGGTGGTCAAGAACAAGGTGGCACCTCCCTTCCGCAAGGCCGAGTTTGAAATCAGCTTCGGCGAGGGTATCAACCACATTGCCGAACTCGTGGACCTTGGCACCGAGCTGGGCATCCTCAAGAAGAGCGGCTCGTGGTACAGCTACGAAGACGCTAAGATTGGTCAGGGCCGCGATGCCGTCAAGCGTATGCTGGCCGACAATCCTGAACTCTGCGAGGAAATCGAAGCCAAGATTGCTGAGGAACTCAAGAAGAAGGTGGACTAGACGGCGGTCGCTGCGCGACCTTAGTTTCAACGGTCGCTTTGCTCCCTAGTTTCAACGGAAGCCTGTGGCTTCCTAGATTCATTCGGGGACTGCGTCCCCCTAGTTCCAACGCAGCCTGCGGCTGCTAGCTCAATAGTCTCTTTCAGCCAACACGTGCTCTGCGCCTAAGGCGCAGAGCTAATTCCTCATTCCTCATTCCTCATTCCAAATTAAAATTCAAATCAACGAAATATGGGAAAAGTTCTAATTATCGGTGCGGGTGGCGTGGCCACCGTTGCTGCCCACAAGGTGGCAAAGAATACCGACGTATTCAGTGAAATCATGATTGCCAGCCGCACGAAGTCAAAGTGCGATGCCATCGTCAAGGCCATCGGTCGGCCCGACATCAAAACGGCACAGGTGGATGCCGACAGCGTGGAGCAACTCTGCGCCCTCATGAACGAGTTCAAGCCCGACCTCGTCATGAACCTCGCCCTGCCTTACCAGGACCTCACCATCATGGAAGCCTGTCTGCAGTGCGGCTGCTCCTATCTCGACACGGCCAACTACGAGCCCAAGGACGAGGCACACTTCGAGTATTCCTGGCAATGGGCTTACAAGGAGCGCTTCGAGCAGGCTGGTCTCACGGCCATCCTCGGTTGCGGTTTCGACCCCGGTGTGACGAGCATTTATACGGCCTATGCAGCCAAGCACCACTTTGACGAAATCCAGTATCTCGACATCGTTGACTGCAATGCCGGCGACCACCACAAAGCCTTCGCCACCAACTTCAACCCCGAAATCAACATCCGCGAGATCACGCAGAAGGGCCTCTACTGGCAGGATGGCCAGTGGGTGGAGACCGAGCCCCTCGAGATTCACCAGCCCCTGACCTATCCCAATATTGGTCCGAAGGAGAGCTACCTCCTCCACCACGAGGAGATTGAGAGCCTCGTGAAGAACTACCCGACGATCAAGCGCGCCCGCTTCTGGATGACCTTCGGCGAGCAGTACCTGAAGCACCTCGACGTTATTCAGAATATCGGCATGTCGCGCATCGACGAACTCGAATACACCGCCGAAGCCGCCGACGGCAGCGGTCCCGTCAAGGTGAAGATTGTTCCCCTCCAGTTCCTCAAGGCCGTGCTGCCCAACCCGCAGGACCTCGGCGAGAACTACGACGGCGAGACCAGCATCGGTTGCCGCATCCGTGGATTGAAGGACGGCAAGGAGCAGACGTACTACGTTTACAACAACTGCTCCCACCGCGCCGCCTACGAGGAAACGGGCATGCAGGGCGTCAGCTACACAACGGGTGTGCCCGCCTGTATCGGTGCGCGTATGTTTATGCTCGGCCTCTGGAAGCGTCCCGGCGTATGGAACGCAGAGGAGTTCGACCCCGATCCTTTCATGGAAGAACTCAACAAGCAGGGTCTGCCCTGGCACGAAATCTTCGGCGGCGACCTGGAACTCTAAGCAACAATGAGCCGAATGCTTCGCTGAAACCAGTTTCACCAGCCACCGCTGCGACCAAGACAATGAAGCATTTGCCAGTTGCCTCGTAATATAATACATCGCGAAACCTCATGTGTGCAAAACTCGTCTTTTAACATTTCGCAAACTGTTGCGATATGTTA
>CAMBWV010000023.1 GCA_945871755.1 uncultured Bacteroidales bacterium | reverse complement strand
AAACAGCCTTTGAAGTGTTAAATTCTAAAAGTGTTTGTATTTCAATAGTTTAGATTTGGTTAGTTTTTGTTGTTCATGGTAGTTTCGGAGTCTCTAAATACAATCGGCGAAGCATCCCCTTCCTATACTAGTTACTGAGGAAGGGATGGTGATAGAAGTGAGCGACGAGCAGCCATAGAAGCAACCCTCATCCAAACTAGTGATGGAGGAGGGGATGGTGATAGAAGCGAGCGACGAACAACCATTGAAGCACTCATCCTTCAGACTTGTCACGGAAGAAGGGATTGTCACGGAAGTGAGCGATGAACAGTCCCAGAAGCACCCTGCTCCCAGACTAGTTACGGAAGAGGGAATTGTGATTGATGTGAGCGACGAGCAGCACATGAAGCAACCAATTCCCAAACTAGTCACGGACGATGGGATTGAGACAGAAATGAGCGACGAGCAGTCTGCGAAGCAATTATCGTCCAAACTTGTCACGTCATAGGCCACACCCTTATAAACGACACTCTTTGGAATGACAACTTTGGTTGCAGCGCCCTCATATTTCGAAAGAGTAGCACATTTTGCGTCTGTGTCTATTCCATAACAGAGACCATCCTTTGTTTTGAACTCAATGTAGTCGGCCTTCGCCACCATGCTCATTGCCGTCAAGAGGGAGATGAGCATCAACTTTAGCGTAAATAGGTTTCTCATGGGTTATCTTATATTAGGTTTCTTAGATATTCTCAGAATCAATGTTTTCCAGATTGCTAGATATTTCATCTATACGCTGTTCGGGAAATTCTGCGGGGTAGAGTTCAATGGCTATCTTACAGGAATCTTGGGCTTCTATGCCTTTCCCTTGCTTGGCTTGAGCGCAGGCTAGGCGGTGGTACATCATTGAGAGCGTTTCGTCGAAGAGGGATGGGTCGGGCGTCCAATGCCGGATGGCTTTTTCCAGCAGAATTTCAGCCTCGTGGCCCTCTTTGGTTGCGGCCCACGTGGAGTAGAGCAGGGCGATGCCGTCCTTGTCGCCTGCGGATTGTGCCAACATGAGTGCCTGTTTCCATGACTCGTCAGACTTCTCCTCCAGCCCACAGAGTTCCAGCACATCGGCATAGCATTGCATAGCCTCCACAATATCGCAGGTTTTCCCGTAGGCCATCGTGTCCGTTTGCAAGGCCTCCTCGTAGAAATGGAGGGCATCGTAGTTTAGTTGGAAGACGCGCGCCCATTCGGCCATCTCCTTGGCAATTTCAAATTTGGAGACTTTGTCCACTTTGTGGAGTGTCTTGTTCCACACCCTCAGCCCAGCCTCCTGTTTGCCCTCAGCAATAAGCACACGGCCCAGATGCACGGCCCATTTTTGTCGTTGCAGCACATCCACTTCGGTAAGTATCAGTCTTTCGATGAGTTCTTTAGCTTCGGCGATTCGCCCTTCCGCCATGCAGTTGTTAATGGTAAGAAGATGGATGAGCCGGTATTCTTCTCTCATCAATACCGCGTCTGGAATCCTCCCGCTGTGAAAGATGGGCGCGATTTCTTCCAGCAATGCGTCGTCGGGCATCAGCTCATTGTCGTAAATCTCTACGGCCCAATCCAGATAAGCCTCGCACAGTTCGTACACACCTTCCGAGGCATACGCCAGAAAGTTGGAAACTGCTTGATAAAACCGAACGCCAGGGGCTATATGCTCTCCTTCGGCATAGAGAGACTGCATCTTGATGGTGTATATGTTTACAGTTTCTCTGTTTCCTCTGCTAATATTGTCTTGGATGATTCCTCCATAAAGTACGGCCAGGTCGCCCACGCTGAATCCATAGTTCGCATGATTGAGGCGCACATAGTTCTGGTAATGCACTAGGCTCCTGCGCCCTCGACCCGCTTCTATGTCAATCAAATAGCGGATAATGGAAAGGTGGCCCATCTCTGGCGCGTCCGTACCATAGAGCTTCAGGATTTCCAGCTCGGCAGCATCGGCAGTCTGGTGGGCAAGAGCAGTGTTCTCTAGGTGCACCTGCGCCTCAATCTCCTTCATCTTGATGCTGAGGATGTGGCACGGCGGCACCGCTCTGCTGCCTATGAGGGCGCAAGCCTTATTTCGCCAGAACCTGCTATCCGTGTCCGCTTTGCAGAAAGCACATAGGCTGGAGAGGTAGAGGCAAACATCAATGTTCGCCTCGTTTTGCCCCTTCGTTTTGTTGAGTTGATAGGCGCGATAGGCCAGTTGGAAAGCCCGAGGGGTGAGGCTCAGGTTCTCGTACATCTTTGCCTGAGCCATCATCAGCAGAGCATCTTCGCCCAGGTGCTCCTCCGCTTGTTGGA
Source organism: uncultured Bacteroidales bacterium (assembly GCA_945871755.1). Lineage (GTDB taxonomy): Bacteria > Bacteroidota > Bacteroidia > Bacteroidales > Bacteroidaceae > Alloprevotella. The sequence continues at coordinate 6,347 of CAMBWV010000023.1, read as the reverse complement.
AGCAGTCTTCCGCTTCGTCATAGCGGAAGATATTGGTGTACAATTCGCCCAACAGACGATAGGCGGCACCTACCTGCTCGTTATTTTCCACGATCTCAACAAGGTGCGTCAGAAGTCGGAAATCCAACCTGTCTTCAAGATGACAGACGGCTTGCCTCTTGTTACCAAAAAGGGAAAGCTCCACATTGCTAGCGAAAGCAATGACCACATCTGCAAACAAGGGGATAAACGGCGCGCCCTTTATCGCCACCTTGTTGCGGCTGCTCAGGAGGTATTCCAGGAAAAGGCGGGCCAGCACAAAATATTCCCGCTTTCCCAGCATATCGTCCAGCGGGCCCAACGCGATATATTGGTAGATTTCCCAGAGAACCTTTTCGATGGTCTGCTGGTCGATGGGTGCAGTTTTAAGGATGAGGTCAGCCATCTGCGGCGAAATCTCTATGGTTTGATGAACCAGTGAGATCAAGTTGCGCCTTCCCAGACTTGCGACGGACTTGCGAAATTCGTTAGGGCTGCTTGGCTTTAGTACCTGATACACGGTGTTGACAGAGATGCCCTCGGTGGCAGTGATGGCGAGGAAGGCAAGCAGTCGTTTCTCTTCCTGCGTCAGGGATTCCTGAAACATTTGTATGGTATTCTCTTTGTACATAATATATATAGGTGTGAAAGGGTAACAATGAAAGGGCTGGGGAGGCATGTTATTTCAGTGCCGCCACGCCCTGAATGATTTCCAGCATGAGGCGATAGCAGTCCTCCATCTCTTGCAGGTCGGCATATTCGCGGGTGGAGTGGATGTCGTGCTGGCCTGAGAAAACGCACATACCGCCGTTCAAGCCTTTGGCGGCAAACATTGAGGCTGTCGTGCCTCCGCGCTCATCGGCAAAGGTGATGGCCTTGCCAATTTTTGCAGCGGCATTCTCCACGAGCGACTGGGCCTGCGGGTGCAGGGTGTAGGCCACGTTCTCATACTGGAGGTCGTCGTAGAGTATCTCCGTCTTGACATTCGGGAATTTCCGCTTCACGTCGGCCATTGCACCCATGAGCAGGCGGTCGAAGAGTTCGCCCTCTGATTTGTCAAAGTAGCGCACACGGGTTTGCACGATGACGTTTGCCCCTTCCTTCTCAAAACTCCAGGGATGGATGTAGCCTTGCGTGCCTTCGGAGTTCTCGGGGCGGCTTTCCACGGGGAAATACGAGATAAAGGCCGCAGCGGCGGCTGTAGCGTCACCGAGTTGTTGCGCCTTGGCATTGCCAGGGTGCGCTTCCTTGCCGATAAATTTCACGTTGAAACCGCGCGCGGTGAAATTGGATTTCGTGACGACCGTTCCCTCGGGACCATCTAGGTCAAACTGTATGTCGGGGGCAAAAATCGTTGGATCGTTGCTTTCGGCCGCACGCCCCACGTCCTCATTGGGACAAAAGGCGAACTGCAATTCTCCATGCTTGAGGGAGGGCGTACTGAGGACGGTGCGTATCAACTGCATGGCAATCGTACATCCGCACTTGTCGTCGGCACCGAGAAGGGTTGTGCCGTCCGTGCGAACAATCGTATGCCCATTCCGCTTATCCACAATCGGACGAATCTGGCCACCTGGGGCTTCGGGAGTCACATCGAGGTGGCAACTGATGCCCATGGTCGGGCACGCTGCCTTTGTGTTGGCGGGAATGATGACGTACAGATAGTTCTCCTTGGAGAGCTGCACGCTGACACCAGCGACCTTCGACTTGGCCACGGCCTCCTTCACGTCGGCCTGTAGCACCAAGGCCATTTGGTATTGGCCTTGGGTACAGATGCTGTCGTAGCTGGACTGGCTATCAATGGAGGCATACTTCACAAATGTGTCGAGCATACTCTTCTGAACGGAGCTTTGAGCGGAAGCTCCAAGCGATACGAGCAGTGCTATTGTAACAAGATAGTTTCTCATGGCTTTCATGCTTAGCGGTTATCAGGATTCTGTGGGGAAGTAACCTGTCCTTTTGGCGCAGTCCATTCTTCTGCTTCAGCTGCCGATTGACGCATCTTAAAATCCTTGGCGTGAGGAAGTCTATCTCCTTTTATATATTTAACTGGTGATAGTTCAAAAGCGGTCATGCGTATTATGGATGGCTTGCTTTTCTCCGTTGGTAAGAGCGGCTCTATAATTTCGGAAAGCTTATAGGACTTGATTCCTTTCCCAGAGCTAAACCTACTATTATGCTCGGACTTCCATTTTGCAGCTGCTATTTGCCTCTCGAGCCTTGTAGCTGCCATTTGCCTCTCGAGTTCTGCAGTTGTCTTTCGCCTGATATTTTCCTGAAGATTATCGAACTGCATCGTGGCACGAGCTGCAGCCATCGGGAGTGCGCGTAGGAAGCCGCCTTGAGCAAAACAATTGGTGGAAGAACATGCAAAAGCGCAGCAGACGATGACGGCGAGAAGGGTAAGATTCTTTTTCATAAGGCTAGAAATTTTTAATTGTTAGAAAAATGTTGATTGTGAAAACAGCTACCAACTTGTTTTCGTGGGCAAAGCTACGTATAATTCCAATACGATTATACATTTCTCAAACATGGCACAAACAGAAAAGAGAAATGTAACCGTTACATTTCTCTTTTTTCTCTAAGAATATACCGCTATTTTTTTATTCGTCTTTCGTGTCTTCTAGCTCTAGGAGAAGAATAGCTATGCTGGTGTCGTTCTTTTGTGCATATTCGGCGATGGCATCCTTATGCAACTTTATTTGTTTTTTTAGTTCACGCTTCACCCTTCTCACAATTTGCTCGGCTGTGTCAAGCAAAATGTCGAATCGGCTGACAGGAATCTCTGAGCCTGTAATCAATATGGCAAGGAGGTTTGCTGGTGTATATCCCTTATTGTCTTTTTTGAGATTTATGCCCAGTTCCTTCAGGAGATTCATTTCCGAACCTCGTGCGATTTGCTGATAGAATGCGTCAAGATTCTTTAGGGTAGTATCCGATATATTCATAAGGTCTTCTAATTTTTCCCTTCGTTCGTTCTTATCTTTTTCATGAACGGATTCACCTTTTTTTGCATATTCGCCTGTCTTCTCTTTCTTTTTTATATCATCATCCATCTTTTTATATTTATCTCTTGCGCGGTTATATTCATCCAAATTATTGCTGAGTTCTCTCAAGCTAAGGAAGATGGAGAGATGCCTGTCGATGGTAGGGATGCGGTTCAAGACTGCTACGATGTCGTCTGTAGCATCCATACTCTGCTTAATATCTGCGTACTTGTTTTTTATGAGTTCCAACGTTGTGTAGAAACGAGATTGTTCTTTGAAATCACGTTGGGCGGAACTGCATTCCTTTATCTTTTTGTCGATATATTCTACAATCTTGTCTTTGGAGGATGGAGTCTTGATATTTTCGGATAGTTCCTCTATTGTGCTGATTCGCTTTTTCATTGACTCCACAGAGTTCAAGGTATTTTCAAACTCGTCTGTCACTCCAGGAATCAGCGGCAGAGCGGAATACGATGACTGATAGTCGGCCAGTTTATTCTGCGCTTTTTGTGCTTCGGAGAGCCATTCGTCGTTTTCCCGAATCTGTCTGCTCAGAGATTGCAAGGTATGTTTCTTGATTGCCTTATTGGTGTTGTTCACATATTTGGCTGCATTTTCCCATCCTGCTTTCTTTATCTGGCTCCTTTGTTCTTGCAAGCGCTGTCTCAGTATAGCAGGCACCTTGCCCGTTAGCTCCATTATTCTGAGACTAATACCGCGCAATTGTTCCAAAGCCTTCTTTTTCTCGGAAAGGTCAACACTTTCCGCCTCTGAGGTCAATTTCACAATCTCCCCTATGGTGGTTGGGTCTAGGTGTTCACACACAGCTTTCAGCTCGTTAAGGCGCAGGATGAGTCCGTCCTTGAACGTGCGCACAGCGTGGCGGCTCATCCGGTGTCGGTCGTACCACCACAAACTGATGATTACGACAAAGAGGATAATGATGAACGTGAACAGTTTGGTTCGGGAGAAGTATGCTTGCTCATGAAACCTGATTTTGGAATAGCTCCCAGCTTTTTCTATATAGTTTTCCTTTGATAGCTTGGCAGAGAAAACATAGACGCCGTTACTTGAACCCGCATAGACCTTGCCGTCGAAGACAAGGCAGGCCATGGGATTGAACTGTATGTCTATGAAGTATCTTCTCATGCTATCGCACAAGCTTGTGATTCCGAAAGATGGAATGCCATAGACATGGGCTGAATCCAATACCAATAAACGATTATGCCCAGAGAGCTCCACTTTCTTTGTGAAAGAGGAGTCTGCATTTCTTGCGAAATAGCCGTGATTGGTCAGGAGATGCTGGATGTTTCCCGATTTGTCGCTCCCCACATCGCGTATGAATGTGTATGGCTCTGAACCCGCAAGCACTCTCACGAAAGAATCATTCTTTCCAACAAAGGCTCCATCATTCAGCGTACCAAAAATCAGTTTATCTCCCGTTGTTGCAAATCTTGTAATGTATGGGTCATGGATGGTGGCCTTTGTGGATGGCACACGTAGCGGGATGTCTTTCTCGATGTTGTTGATATTTCTCAATCCATCCCTAACGCCAACATAGATGTGCTCAGCATCTTTTCCCATGGCCGTTATTTCCAATTTATTCTTTTTGCCTAGAGAAATCTTGCTGTCCCATGAGAACAAAGAATTCCACAGATAGTTAGCATACAATCTCGCCTTATAGAGTTCATGATTGCCATCCACATAATAGATGGTGTCGTGCAGCACTTCCATGAAAATAATGTCCTTGGCTCCATCGTCAATATCTTTTATCTGCTCAGCCTCCTCCGTGCCCTTCTTTAGGCGGTATAGCTTCGTGCCAATCAGGAAATAGACGTAGTCGTTATCCGTACAGGCCAATTTCACATTGCCTATCGTATTGAATACGTCCTGATGATGGCCAATTCGCAGAACAGAGTGAGCGGTCACAAGCAGAGATTGCCGATTGAGAAGGTCGTTTTCAATTAAGTTTCGGCATTTTGTTCGTATGGATTTACCTGGAGAAGCTATTTCGAATTTTTCTACATCGTGCAAATCCTTATCCTTCACCATCTGTATATGATGATTGCTGATAAAGTAGTTGGTTTGTTCGGTCGGGTCGTAATAGTAAATCTGCGCTGGATGTGGAAGGGCAAAGGCTTCACTGGTTTTGCCATTGATGTCTGTAGCGACCAGAGAATCGCCCACTAAGGCATAGACGAGGTCGTTATGAATGTCAATGTTGTAAGTCTTGCGTGAGAATAGTTTCTTCATACTATTGTCCGTAAGGCCCACACGCACCAGTCCTGAATCGCATGCACAAAACAGGAATAGGTTTTTATAGGGCTGGATACTTCTCGTGCCAACGGGGCGCAGGTTCTCAGGGGTGTCTTTATATTCGTTGGGATATAATATCACGAGCGTATTGTCATGATCATCAGCCGATTTGGGTACGTAGCACAACCCGTGGCTAGTCGCCACATATACTTTGGATTGTTGGATAGAAATATCATAGGCTGAGTATTGCGACTTCTTCTCCTTCAATGGAAGATCAAAACGGCCCTGCTTTTCCTTTACGCACAGGGAATCTTCTCTCAGTTCGCAACAGAAAAGCCCCATGTTTCTAGTACCTACCCAATAATTGCCGATGGAGTCTCGAACTACTTTGTAGATGCGGTCGAAGTCTGTTTTTACTCGTTTCAGGTGCTGAGTTTCCGAATCGTATATGTAAACGATACCATCTTCCGTTCCTATGTAAAAGAGGTGGTCCTCCATATTATCCTTGGAGATAGAGGCCAACGTCTCCTCGAAGAATAGTTCAGACCCATTCAGTGCTGCCGAAGGTTTTTCCTCGGAACAGCTTAGAAGGAAAAGGCATAGAAGTATCAAAAATGTATATCTCATGGTCGATTGTTCGTAGAAGCATTAGTCATATAGGCTGTAAAAATAGTGGTTTATTTTGACGTAAGAAAAGAAATGTCAATAAAAATCGTCCAGACGGGCGTTATTTACTATGGTTTGCACACCGCGAGGGTGTAAAGCTTGCATCCTCTTTCCTCCTCTCCAATCCTCTCCCATCCTCTCCCATCCTCTCCCCAAAAAAAATGCAGCAAAAAAAAATAAATATCTTTTAACGTCCAGCCCCTCCACATCGCCCAAAAAACCACCTACATTACGGAGAAAAAATCCGCAAACTCCAAGAAAAAAATTTCTCAGTAATGTAAAAAAATTTATCTCTGAGGTAAAAATGCCATTTTTTGGCCAAAAAAAGAGGAGAAAACCCGCTTGTTTAGGGCTCTCTCCTCTTTGCTAGTACAAAGATACAACATTTTCCGCCGAAATCCAAATCGCGTTAACATTTCG
>CAMBWV010000022.1 GCA_945871755.1 uncultured Bacteroidales bacterium | reverse complement strand
TTATTTCCTGTTTATCGCCTTGAAGAGGCTGAAGGCCTTCTGAAAGAAGGTGGGGTTTGGGTTTCGGGTGGGGCGTTAAGAGCTTGCTCTTATAAGACCCAGCCGAAACCCAAACACCAGGGCGAAGCCCCCAGACTCTTCAAGGGGTTTATCTTGGTTTTTGTCTTTCATATCTGATACAAGCCTAGAGCTACGTTGTCTCGCATTCTAGAACGGCCTGAGTAGTTACTCCGAAAAGCAAAGCAATCCAGAAAAGCGAAGCGCTCTGGAATCTCCAGAAAGCCTGAAATCTCCGAAAAAGCCAGCCCCACCCCCAAAAAACAAGCGAGGCTGCACCTAAAGGGCGCAGCCTCGCGAGAATATCAAAAGCTCAACTTTTTACTTCTGACGCAGGGGGAAGTTTGCGTTGAAGTTGAAGCCTTTCTTAGTCAGGTCGAGCGTCTTCTTGCCAGGCTTGAAGTGCTTCTTGTTCGTGGCTTCTCCCGTTACCTTGAAGGTATCCTCCCATGCACCGAAGACACCTGCAGATACGTGGTAAATGAGGTCGAAGTAGAAGGTGTGGAGGCTTTCATCGTAGTGGCTCTTGGCGTTAGGGAAGTTGGAGGCATAGCCTGCAGTGACAATATCAGTAGCGAAAACTTCTCCATATTGCTTGTGCACAGCACCTGTGAACTGGGCATCAACGGCAATCTTGCCAGCCTCGTCCATGGTGAAGATCATACCATCTTCATTGTAGATGAAGGGAGCGAGCAGGTAACGACTGGGGTCCTTATCGCTCTGGCAGATGTAGCCAGGGATCTCGCCTTCGAAGAGGTGACCTGATTTGCCTTCGAGGTCAGCCGTAGCGAAGATGAAGTTACCCTCATAGATGGGGTAGAAGAATTCGGGCTCGGGCAGGTTGGTCATACGTGTCATGACGGCGTTCTCGCTGCTGGTGCAGGTGAGCTGATAGTTATCGTTGTAGGCGAAGGAGGCCACGGTTGCACCCGCGTCATTCTTAACGATGATATTACGTCCGTCAGTCTCATACTTACCGGCAGCTTCTTCGTTGTCGTTGATAACTACGGTGCTGTCAATGCCGAAGGTGTAGGTTGTCAGTTCTCCTGTAGCGTCGGCAACAGACCACTTACCCTGTACGGGCGGAATGTCGGTGTTGTTGCGCTTGAGGATGGCTGTCTCGTTTTTGGAACCATAGGCGATGTCAACGGCAAAGCGTTCGCCGTCGAGCATTTCTGCCATGGTGAACTGTACGCCGAAGGTTTCGCCCTCGTCATAATAGGAGGTATCGGCCTTGGCAGTGACAACGCCAGTCTTCTGATCGTAGTTGAGGGTATCTGCCGTGAAGAGCGTACGGGTCTTGCCCTCATCGAAGTTGCCTGCCTTGCCCGTGCTGTACATGTAGAGGATGGTGTCGCCCTCGGCGTTGAGGGTTATCACGGCTCCGTAGGTGTACTTGCTGTTGGCATCGTAGAGGGAGGTGAAGTGTCCCAGCTCTATTGCGTTGCTATAGGTGTGGTCAGCGTAACGGTCGAAATCTTCGGCCTCGTTACAAGCCGTGAATCCTGCCACCACGAGAGCCAGCGCTGCAATCTTATTGAAAATTTTCATGGTTGTTATCTTTTGTGTGACCTAGCTGGGGCAGGCGGGCTGTTCGCCTGGGCCTGCCGCCGCGCTGGTCAGCTAGTTAACGATTGAATTATTCCCAGTTGGGCTTGAGGTTGGGGTTCGTCTGACGGTCGATAGAAGGAATCTCCCAAACGATGCGCTGGTACTTGGCATCGGTGGGCTGGATAACGAGGTTGTAAGAACCATCCGTCTCGCGGAGCACGTCATCAAGATTCTGGATATCGTCGGCACTGCGGACAATGCCAAGACCCCAACGCTTCAGACCATCGAGGCGGAAGCCTTCGCCGCAGAACTCGCGGGTCCACTCGTTCTGGATTTCGGTCATGAGCTTGTCGCCCATCACTTCGCCCTCGCCAAACTTGGTGGCACCACGCTTTGCGCGGAGGTCGTTGAGCATCGTGAGAGCAGCCGCCTTAGATTCAGCATCGCCCTTCATGTAGTAGCACTCAGCAGCGATTAGGTAGAGCTCGGCGGTACGGAAAGCCTTGGGAGCGTTGTACCAAGCGTTGTTCTCGTTTTCGTTGGCTTTGCGCAAGGCAGGGTTGCCAGGGAACTTGGCGAAGATGTAGCCGTTGCTCGTGTACTGACCTGAACAGAGGTCGGTCTTCTTGAAGAATGCCTTGTAGCGTGCGTCCTTGGTCTCGTAGAGGTCCATCAGTTTCTTCGTGGGATAGAAGGAAGCGGACTTAAGATTCATTGACTGGTTGTAGCCGTAGAAGATGGAGCCCATCGAACCGCCAGCGCGCTCATCAGTGGTGAGGAGGGGCTGGTAGATGATTTCCTTGCCTTCGTCGGCAGTCCAGAGCGTGGGGAAGTTGCGCACGCTGACGAGAGCGTATTCGCCGCTTTTGATAACAGAGTCGGCAGACTCGATTGCCAAATCGTACTTCTTGTAGTTCAGACATACGCGAGCCTTGAGTGCGAGGATGGCTGCGCTTTGGGGCACAGTGATGTCCTTGGTGTATTCGCCCATCTTGGGGAGGAGGTTGCCAGCCTTCTCAATATCTTCAAGGATGAAGGCATAGGTTTCTTCGAGCGTGGCACGGCGGGGTTTGGCGTTGACATCTACGGTCTTGACGAGGGGCAGACCGCCGTCAGCAACGTTGGCCGTGGCCTCATTGTACTCCTTGCAGTAGCGGGTCACGAGGTTGCTATATCCGTAGGCGCGGGCGAAGTAGGCCGTACCCTTGATGTTGTCAATGGCAGCCTGATCTTCCTCGGTTTCAACGGGCACCATGTCGATATTGTCGAGGATGGCGTTGGCGCGAGAAATCAGCGCGTAGTTGCCCGACCATACGCCGTCACCGTCAAACTGAGAAGAGGTGAAGGTCCAGTCGTAAATCTCGTTGTAGGTGATCGTGCTGGTGGCCTGATTGAACATATCGGCCTGTGCTTCGGTAATCTTGTTGACACCCGAACCCGCGATAGAACGAAGACTGGAGAGCAGACCGATGTAGAAGTTGTTGGCGTCTTCCACGGAGGTCCAGGACTTCTCTGCAGGAATCGTACCCTCGGGGAACTGATCCAGTTCGCAGGATGTCAGGACGGGCATCGTCAGTGCCACGCCCAAAAGGGTCTTATATATAAATTTGTTCATCGTTATTCGTATTGAATAGTTTGGTTAGAATGTTACGTCGATACCCAGCTGGAACTGACGAGTTGCGGGATAGTTACCGCGGGTCAGGTTTGCACCGATTTCGGGGTCAGCACCCTTGTACTTGGTAATGGTGAAGAGGTTGCGGGTTACGAAGCTGAGGCGAACGCCTTGAATGAAACCTGTAGCGTCCATCCACTTCTTGGGCAGGTCGTAGGCCAGCGTGAGGTCCTTCAGACGGAGGAAGGAAGCGTTCTGGAGGAGGTGGGTGTCAAACTGCGACTGATACTCGAAAGCAGGAAGGGTGGCGATGTCGCCGGGCTGCTTCCAGATGTTCAACATGTCGCGGTGAGCCTGACTCTTGTTGGAAGTGAGGTTGCTCTTACCCGTGTTCCAGAGATATTCGTTGTCAATCATGTACTTGCCAAGCACGTAGCTGAAGTTGGCGCTGAGGGTAAGGCCCTTCCAACCTGCCTGGATATTGAAACCACCCGTGTGGGGTGCATCCATAGCCTTGCCCGTATCCTGATAGAGGTTGTCAATCTGCGATTCGTCCTTGGTCATGGTCTCGGGGTTGTACTCGTGCTGAATGCCACCCTTATGACCAACCTTGTACCACATGGGGCGACCGTCTTCCTTGTCAACACCTGCATAGATAGGCATGTAGAAGTTGAGCGACTTACCTACAACGTAGTTGAGGAGGGATTCCTTCATTTCCCACTCCTTGAAGCCGTAGAAGAGTTCGTCGATGCGGTTGCGGTTGAAGGCGTAGTTCACACCAACAGTCAGGAAATAGTCACGCGTGCGGAGGATGTTGTAGTCCACTTCTACTTCCACACCGCGGTTGCTCATCGAACCGATGTTGATGGCCTGGCTGCTGAAACCAGTGGTTGTGGGGATGGGCACAGCCTGGAGCATGTCCTTCGTCTTGCGATGATAAACGTTGAGGTCAACGGTCAACTTGGTGAGGAACGTAGCGCGGAGACCGAAGTTGGTCTGAATCTGCGTTTCCCAACCGAGCTCGGTGTTGGCGGGCTGAGAGAGTGCCCAACCAGGAACGCCGCCGTACTGAGTCTGGCCTACGATACCGAGGTGGTTGTAGTTACCAATGGCTGAGTTACCCGTGGAACCGACGCTGAGACGGAGTTCCAGTTCGTCGAGCCAAGTGGCGGGACGGAGCCAGTAGTCGCGCTTGAGGTTGTACATCACACCACCCGAATAGAACATAGCGGAGCGGTTGGTCTTACCGAAACGGGAGGACTGGTCGTTACGCAGGGTGAAGTTGGCAAAGAGTTTGTTCTTCCAAGTATAGTCTGCGCGGCCGAAGAAGCTGAGGAACTGGTAAGCCGACTTGCTTTCGCCCACGTCGGCGATGGTAGCCTCGGTCTGGTTGCTGATGAGCGTCAGACGGTCGTCGGTGCTACCGCTTGCGCCTGCTTGAAAGGCATCAGAGGTATATTTGATACCTTCCTGACCTGCGAGGAGGATGAAGTTGTGGTCTTCGCCTACGTTGAACTTGTACTCGGCCGTATTGGTGATGGTCCACTGTGCGCTGCGGCTGTCGTCACGCGTACGGAAAATCTTACCTTCACTGCCAGGGAAGTCCTTGAGCCTTGTGTAGGAATACTGCGAGTTGACAGCATACACACCGAGTTGCGACTTGAGGGTCAGGCCCTTGACGGGGTTCAGCGCGATGAAGGCGTTGCCCTGGTAAATAATGTCGTTGTACGAACAGGGCTGCATGGCCTGGAGCCAGTTTACATCGTAGAAGTCGCTACCCCAAATCATGTGCGTATCCTTGACGCTGGGGTCGTAGGGGTCGTAGTAGCGGGGATTCTGGAGTACCTGCGAACTATAGCTGTAGCCGCCACCGCCTTGCTTGGTGTAGCCGTTGGTCCGGCGGTCGGTGTAGATGATGCTCTGGTTGAGGCCGAAGGTCATCCAATCCTTGGGCTGTGCTTCGAGGTTGGCACGGAGGGTATAGCGGTCCATGTGCGACTGGTCGTCGATACCCGTATTGTTCAGATAAGAACCGCTGACGAAGTAAGTACTCTTGTCGCTACCGCCGCGCACGGAGAAGTCCGTCTGATACATCGGCGCATCGTTGCGGAAGAGGAACTTCTGCCAGTCGGTGTTGGCGCCGTGCGCCTTGTAGCGCTGGTAGTCGGCGGCCGTGATAATCTGGTGCTCCAACTGGAAGTCGAGCAATTCGCTGGCGCTCATCAGGTCGCTACCGATGCTGCGTGCCAACTGGCTCCAACCCACCTTCTGGCTGACGGTCACAACGGCCTTCTCGCCGCGGCGACCCTTCTTGGTGGTGATATAGATGACACCGTTGGAGGCACGCGAACCGTAAATAGAGGTGGCGGAAGCATCCTTCAGCGTTACAACGCTTTCGATGTCGTTGGGGTTAATCAATCCGAGTGCGCTCATCTCGGCGGGGCTACCGTCAATCACGAGCAAGGGAGTGCTGCTGGCACCGAGCGAACCTGTACCACGGATGGTAATGTCGGAAGCGTTGACCGAACCAGCGTCGCTCGTAGCGGTCAGAACCTGCATACCAGCCACCTTACCCTGGAGAGCGTCGGCAACGTTCGTGGAAGGCTTGTTGGCAATAGCGTCACTGTTCACCTTGGATACGCTACCCACGAGGGTACCTACCTTACGGGCCGAACCGTAACCTACTACCACAGCCTCGTCCAGCACCTTGTCATCGTCGGCGAGGACAACGCGCACGTTGCCAGAGATGCTAACGGTCTTTGCCTGCTTACCGATAGAGGTAATCTTCAAGCTTTTGGCTGTCGAGGAGACGTTGTTCAGGACGAAGCGACCGTTTTCATCGGTGGCCACAGCGCCCTTTCCGCCTTCCACACGTACAGCAGCGCCGATGACAGGCTCGCCTTGCGAGTCCACAACGACACCCGTCACGCGCTTCTGCGCAGAAGCCACACCCACTGACAACAGCGCGGCGGCTCCTAAAAGCACTAACTTTTTGTTCATAATATAACCATTTAATTAAACATGTATTTTCTGGTTGATACAACCCCCTCTTCCGTGAATACGCAAATAATCTCGCCCACCCTAGCATCGGACCAGGGGAGCAAGGTTAACGGAATAGGAAGTAAGGATTTCGCGCAGCCGTTTCGGCAACAACGCCACGCGGATTTTGTCTTCTGCGCCGCGGCAATGACTCACCGCAATCGGCAGCAGGGGAAGAAATCTAGTTGTCTTCGTGCGGCCCTCCTATACTTTATATATATAATATGGTGTCTGCTTTCGCATAAGCAAGAAAGGCCGGGGCAATAATGTCCAAAATATCCTTCTGAATATCAGAAACTGGCTGTCGGACAATTACAGTTCGGCTGCAAAAATACGCTTAATATTTCACCCGACAAACAAAAAGTTTTCATTTTTGCGAAAAAAACACACTTTTTCTCCCCAGTATTACATTATGCTATTTTTTGCACTCAATTTTCAGGGTTTGTAAGAAAGGATGCGGCCTTTTATCGGGAATACCTCAGAAATGTACTGTGCCTTGCTTGGTGTGAGTAATAATAAGAAAGAATGTATAGAACGTCGTACTAGCACCTAAGAAATGGCTTAATTCGTCTGTACTCACACCATGCAAAGCACCTTGCGCCCCTGATTCGTTCATAAAAATGTGGTTTTTGCCCAGTTGAACGTTCATAAAAATGTAGTTTTCCCCCGATTGAACGTTCATAAAAATGTGGTTTTTGCCTCTTTGAACGTTCATAAAAATGTAAATCGTTTGTCTATTACGTTTATAATCAATACCTTTGTGCCAAGAACAAAAATCTAGGCAAAATGAAGCGAAAAATATATCCCGCATTGGTGGCATGGAAGGAGAATCCGCGCCACAAACCGCTGATACTTTTAGGCGCGCGGCAGGTGGGAAAGACCTACATCCTCAAGAAATTTGGCAGCACGGAGTTTGCGCACTTTCTCTATATCAACTGCCACAACAATCCCTTTGTCACTTCCCTCTTCACCGACTTCAACATTGACAGGATCATCTACCAACTGGAGCAATATCACGAATGCCAGATTATCCCCGGCAAGACGCTGCTCTTCTTTGACGAGATTCAGGAAGTGAGAAACGGCATCCCCGCCCTGAAATACTTCTGCGAGGAGAAGCGCGACCTGCATGTCGTTGTGGCTGGCTCGATGCTGGGCATTTCTCTGCGGCAGGACGAGAGTTATCCCGTCGGGAAGGTGGACCAACTGCGGATGTACCCGATGACATTCAACGAGTTTCTCATGGCAAACGGCCGAGAAATGCTGGCCACCTCCCTGAGCGACCTTCGTTGGGAAGAGTTGGCCATTCACCACGAAACGCTCGTGGAGTATCTGCGCCAGTACTATTTCGTTGGCGGGATGCCCGAAGCCGTCGCGGTCTGGCTTGAAAGTCACGATGCTAAAGCCACGCGCGCCGTGCAGAAGTCCATCCTCAGCACCTACTTTGGCGATATGGGCAAGCACAGCCAGTCGGAGGTGGAGCGCATCCGCATGATTTGGAACAGCATTCCTTCGCAGTTGGCCAAGGAGAACAAGAAATTCATCTTTGGAGCTGTCAAGAAGGGAGCCCGCGCTGCCGACTACGAGCAGGCCATTCAATGGCTCGCCGATGCGGGTTTGATCTATAAGGTGTGCAGGGTTAGCAAGCCCGAAGAACCTCTGAATTTCTACGCCGATAAGAGCGCCTTCAAGGTGTTCCTTCACGATGTCGGCCTGCTGGCCTGCCTCTGCGGTGCACGTTCGACCGCCATGCTTCTCGGGATGGGTGCATTTACAGAGTTCAAGGGGGCATTCACCGAGAACTATGTGATGAATCAGATGAAGTCGCTAGAGGATTCGGACAACATTGCCGACGAGATTTTCTACTATACGAAGGAAAACTCTCCGCTGGAGGTGGACTTTATTGTGCAAGGCAGCGAACGGGTGATACCCGTTGAAGTGAAGGCCGAAACGAATGTGCGCTCAAAGTCCCTGAGCACCTTTGTCAACTCGGAGTTTGCGGACTATTCGCTCAAAGGGCTACGCTGCTCCATGCTTCCCTATGCCGAGCAAGGATGGATGGAAAATATTCCGCTGTACGCTGTCGAGGCCTTCTTCAGTCGGGAAGGAGCCTCGGTGTAGCAGATTATGCTCTGCGCCTTAGGCGCAGAGCCCTATTCGTGGGAAGGGCGACCCGCTGAGGCAGGGGCGCGGCGGCCTCGCGGTGGTGTGGATGCGCCGCCCCTTTCAAAACGCCAAAAACGGAGAGAGCCCGCGGGCTCTCTCCGTTTTTGGCGTTATCGGGGCTGTTCTTGGTGGAGGCCAAGGATAGGCGTTATCGAATTTGCAGCACCTTTTTGCCCTGGCGAATGGTGATGCCCGTCTGGCGGGGGTTGCAGGGGCGGCCTTGGAGGTCGTAGGTGCGGGCATTATTGGCATTGGTGGTGCTGACGGCTG
>CAMBWV010000021.1 GCA_945871755.1 uncultured Bacteroidales bacterium | reverse complement strand
GATTGCACAACACTTACAAAGGTGTGCCGCTTGCTATCCGAAAAATAAGTTGTACCTTTGCCACCGAAAGTATTGCGCACGCTGCGGCTTCTTGCCTAGGATGCTAGCGCGATACTTCCCCAATCGTAAAACAACAATCAATTATGGAGAAACGTAAAATACAATTTAGCCTTGTCTATCGCGACATGTTCCAGAGCTCGGGCAAATTCCAGCCCCGCAAAGACCAGCTCGAACGTATCGCGCCCGTGATTATCAAAATGGGCTGCTTCAGCCGAGTAGAAACCAATGGTGGTGCCTTCGAGCAAGTCAACCTGCTCTATGGCGAAAACCCCAATCAGGCCGTGCGCGCCTTTACTAAGCCCTTCCACGAGGCTGGTATCAAGACCCACATGCTCGACCGCGGTCTCAACGCCTTGCGTATGTTCCCCGTACCTGCCGATGTGCGTCGCCTGATGTACAAAGTGAAGCACGCACAGGGAACGGACATCACCCGTATCTTCTGCGGTCTGAACGATGTGCGCAACATTATTCCCTCCATCAAATATGCACTCGAGGCTGGCATGACGCCGCAGGCCACCCTCTGCATCACGACCTCGCCCATCCACACCGCCGAGTACTATGCCAATATCGCTGACCAACTGATTGCTGCTGGCGCGCCCGAAATCTGCCTGAAGGATATGGCAGGTGTGGGACAGCCCGCCATGCTCGGCCAGCTGACGCGCATGATCAAGGAAAAGCATCCCGAAGTTATCATCCAGTATCACGGCCATAGCGGTCCGGGCCTCTCCATGGCCAGCATCTTGGAGGTGTGCCGCAATGGTGCCGACGTGATTGACACCGCCATCGAACCGCTGTCGTGGGGTAAGGTACATCCCGACGTAATCTCTGTGCAGTCTATGCTGAAGAACGCAGGCTTCGACGTGCCCGAAATCAATATGGAGGCTTACATGGAAGCCCGCAAGCTGACGCAGGAATTTATCGACGACTTCCTTGGCTACTTCATGAATAGTGGTAACAAACTGATGTCTTCGCTGCTCCTCGGTTGCGGTCTGCCTGGCGGCATGATGGGTTCGATGATGGCCGACCTCACGGGTGTGATGGCCGCTATCAACAACAACCGCACGGCCAAGGGCGAAGAACCGCTCAGCGAGGATGCCCTGCTCGTTCGTCTCTTCGACGAGGTGGCTTATGTATGGCCCCGTGTGGGTTATCCTCCCCTCGTGACTCCCTTCTCGCAATACGTGAAGAACATTGCCCTCATGAATCTTCTCACCGAATCCATGGGCAAGCCCCGCTATTCGATGATGGACAACAGCATCTGGGGTATGATTCTCGGCAAGAGCGGTAAGCTCCCCGGCGAAGTGGCTCCCGAAATCGTGGAACTGGCCAAGGAGAAAGGCTTCGAATTTACCGATGCCGACCCGCAGAGTTATTATCCCGACGAACTGCCCCGCTTCATCAAGGAGATGGAAGAGAACGGCTGGGACCGCGGAGAGGACGACGAAGAACTCTTTGAGTTTGCCATGCACGAGACGCAGTATCGCGACTACAAGAGCGGTGCAGCCAAGAAGCGCTTCCTCGCCGACCTGCAAGCTGCCAAGGACAAGGAGAATGCCAGCGGCATGAGCCTGGAAGAGGCCAAGGCGTTCAAGCATGCCAAAGCCGATGCCATTGTGGCGCCCGAGGCTGGTACTATCCTCTGGGAAATCGGTGGCGACGGCGAATGTGTCAAGAGCATCGAGCCATTCATCGGCAAGAAGTACGAGGCTGGCGAATTCTTCTGCTACATTGAAAACAACTATGGCCAGATTCACGAACTGCCTGCCGCCCTCGGTGGTCTGCTCGTTGAAATCAACGCCAAGCAGGGCGCGCACGTGAGCAAGGGCGACGTGATTGCCTACATTGAGCGCGAAGAGAAGTAACAGCCCTGCACTCTGATAGAAATTATCTAAGGGCGTGTCTGCACTGGCACGCCCTTATTCTTTCACCCTCGGGAGGAAGCCGTGCGCCTGGCAAACGGTCTAGAAGTTCTGCAAGCCCAGCCCGCTTCTCCCCTTCCCATTCTATTCCCCACCCCACCTATGTATTTATTTCAAGAAGACAACCACCAGCGCCGCGGCCGCATCGAAGTCATCTGCGGTTCGATGTTTTCGGGCAAAACCGAAGAACTAATTCGTCGGCTGAAGCGCGCCCGTTTCGCTCGCCAGCGCGTGGAAATCTACAAGCCCACCGTTGACACACGCTATTCCGAAGAAGATGTCGTTTCGCACGACCAAAATTCCATCGCCTCTACGCCCGTTGATTCCTCAGCCGCCATCCTGCTCCTGGCCGAAGCCGCCGAAGTGGTTGGCATCGACGAAGCACAATTCTTTGACGAGGGTCTCGTTGCCGTTTGCAACGAACTGGCCAACCGCGGCAAGCGCGTCATCGTGGCGGGCCTTGACATGGACTTCAAGGGCATCCCCTTCGGTCCGATGCCTGCCTTCTGCGCAGTGGCCGAAGAGGTAACGAAGGTTCACGCCATCTGTGTGCGCTGCGGCAATCTGGCCTACGTGAGCCACCGCAAGGTGGCGGGCGACCGCCGCGTCATGCTGGGCGAGCAGCAGGAGTACGAACCGCTCTGCCGCCATTGCTATCACGAGGTGATGCAGGAGGCTGCGCAGAAATAGCACCGAGCATACCGCTTGCCATTTCTCCCATACGAGAACAGAGGAGGCTTTGCCGTTTTTGGCGAAGCCTCCTCTGTTCTTTTGAAGGTATGGATGTGCGGTTCTATTCTGCTGGGCCGTCGCTCTGGAGCGTCGTCTCGTCTGTTGCTCCCTTCCGAAAGAAACTGAAATTCACGCTGCCGTAGGCGCGGTGTTCGAGGAAACAGGGGTGGTCAACAAAGCTGTAGTTCTTGCCGTGCTCTAGGACGAACAGGCCACCGGGGCGGAGCGTTTCACTGCCTAGGACGCGCTCGGGCAATTCGGGCAATTCGGGCAGGGCATAAGGTGGGTCGGCAAATACTAGGTCGAAACCCAAGCGGCAACGCTGCACATACTTCAGTGCATCGCCACACAGCGGATGGGCTGCGTCATCGCCCAGGGTGCGAAGGGTTTGTGCGATGAAGGCGAAGTGCTTGCGGTCGCGCTCCACGGTGACCACCTCCGTGCAACCGCGCGAGAGGAGTTCGAGGGTGATACTGCCCGTTCCGCCAAAGAGGTCGAGGGCCCGCGTCTCCTCAAAGTCGAGGTAGGCACGGAGTACATTGAACAAATTCTCCTTGGCAAAGTCCGTTGTGGGACGGGCCTTGAAACTGTGGGGCACCTCGAAATGGCGGCCCTTATATTTACCAGTGATTATTCGCATGGGAAAAAGGGGAAGGGGAAATGAGAAAGCGGTCCTAGCCTTGCAAGAGTACTACCGCTCGCCGTTGAGAATTGTGGTCATCATGTCATAGGGAACGCCGGGTGTGGTCGAGACGACGTGGCGATTGAACTCGCCCGTCGGATTGACGCAATACACCTGCTCGGCATACTTGCGCAGCTGCTCGCGCACGGCGGCGTCGCTCTGTCCTGCGGGACCGCCAATCAGGTAGATAGGACTTTGGCGAAGGTCCAGCCCCTGGGCGCGGGCGATACTCAATATATAATAGGTCGCATCCTGTGGCGCGTGCACGGCAAAGCGGTTGCAGAGTTGCAGCCTCGTCTCCTCGAACACCGAAATCTCCAGCACGTCTTCATACAGGTATGCGAAGATGCGGGGAACGGCGCGCGTCATGTCCTTCGTGGCAAAGTGGCGAAGCATGGCGGTCTGCGAGGAAACGAAGCGGGCCTCGGGGAAGGCTTCCTCGATTTTCGTACACCACAATTCGTCCAGCGAAAAGAGCAGCACGGCATTGGCGCGCGGCAGGGTGTCGAAGAAGATGCGGCGCGGGCGTTCGGAGGGGAAACAGAAGTTGTAGATATCCTCCACCTCTTCCTCTTGGAAGGCAGCCATTGGCACCAGCGTGCTCTGCCCGCACACGATGACTTGCGTGTTGGGCGCAGGACCCTGCAACAGCGGTTCGGTATCGCACGCCTCGCGCAGGTTCATCGTGAACGATGCCTGCGGACGCAGCCGGAAGGTAGAAAACTGAAATTCGGCCGAACGATGGAGCTCGTATCGCGCCAGGTCCATCCGGAATTGGGAAAGTCTGATGTAGAGAGGCAAGGGGTATTCGTTTTTAGGTATCAATAATCAGGGGTAAAGGACGATGCACCGCGTCTATCGCAAGCGCAGGTGCTCGTACAGCCACGCACCGCCAGCCGCCAACAGCGTGCCGAGCGAGTTGGCTATCAGGTCGGCCCATTCGCCAGCGCGCGTGGTCGTACAATACTCTTGCAGGAGTTCCAACAGACCGCTCATGAGGATAGGTGCGCCCACGGCAAAGGCTGCCATCCGCCGCCATGCTCCGCGCCGATGATGGCTGCGAAACCATTCCAGCCAAAGCAGCGAGCACAGCCCCGCATACATCAAGGCATGCACCACCTTGTCCACACCATCCACACCATCAAGCAGACTGACCGAGGGCGGTTTGAACAGGCTCAGATACCACACCGCCAGCACGCAGACGATGGTGAGCGGATAATTTCGCAAGGCTTTCATGGTTCGTGTCTCTAGAGGGGGGTAGGATTATTATAGGCTGCATGGACAGCTCGGTTTATGTCTGCAACTAGGGAGAGACTGATGGGCAATCTTCTAGGAGCATTCTACCAAAACCGTCGATGCTCTTCGGAATATTCAAAGCCAGCAGCGCCCAGCGTCTCCACAATCCACGCTTGTTCCACATCCATGGCGGCACAAAGTTCTTCGAGCGAGGGATACTGGTCGCGCAGTTTCATATTGACGAAGCTCAGGAGCATCATCGGGTCTTTCGGCAAGTCGTTTGTCATTAGGGAAGAGTCTATTGAGAATATTTTGCAAAATTACAGAAAGGTCCCCGAAGAGCAAAATTCTTGGCGGAAAATGTGGTTGGGCCTGGAGTGGTGGGCTGCACCTCTCCAACACGGACTATATCGGCAAATCCGATTAAGCGGATGAGAAGGATTAAGCGAATGAAGCGGATTAGAAAGATGAACACGGACGAAGCGGATGAAGCGGATTGCCCGTTTTACCTATTCTTCGCCCTGTCAGAACACACAAAAAGGAGATGACCTCGCGCGATGAGGCCATCTCCATTTTTTTCTTGTGGGGAACGGTTGAGGTGGATGCTTCCCCCGTTTACCGTCCGGGGTAAGCGACCACTGCGGCGCAGGTGCCCGTGGGCGTGGTGCAGCGAACTACGTATGTGCCCGCGGGGAGGCCGCTCAGGCTGGCGTTTGTCGTGCAACGGATGCCGCTGGTGGTGAATACTTCGACGCGCTGCGTGTCGGCGGGCAGGCTCAGCGCACCGCCGGGGAGCAGGCGGATGGCGGCTTGGGCGTCGGCCAGGGTTGAGTGGATGCCCGAGGCGGTGGCGTCAACGGGGCAGACGTCGGCATTGAGGATTTGGCCGCTCGTGCCGTCGAGGAGGAGCATCGCTAGGCGCAGGTGGTAAGCGTTGGCAATGGTGGTCTGCGTGGCGGATAGGTTGATGCTGAGGGCGCAGTCGTAGGGCGTATCTACTTCGGGGGCGGCGGGGATGACGTTCTGCTGGCCCTTGAAACTGGGATAGATGCCGCGGGCCACGTCCATATAGATGAAGTTATTCAGGTATTTGCTGCCGCACTCACCGCCCGCACCGAAGCGGCCGAACTCGGGCAGGGTGTAACTGGCCAGATAGTTGGCCTGATAGAACCCTGTGGACAGGACGCTGTCCTCCAGGAGGACGTAGGCCACGCGGTAGTCGCCGCTCTGCGGTGGCATGGCAAAGCGCACCTGTCCCTTGACGGCAATCACGCCATTCTCCAGCGTGGCACTGAGCAGGCGCGGTTCTCCATTGGCAGGCTCGGCCAGGGCCGTCTGCACGCCGTTGAGGAAGGTGCCCGAACCATCAAAGTAGTAGTGCTTGTCCTCCGCATCTTGGCGCATGGGGTAGGCGGTGAAGCGGCGGTTGACCATGCCCATCGGGAAATTGGGGAAGGCCAGGCCCTCGTCGTAGTGGGCCACCGTGAGCGCGTCGTCGTTGTGCACGCCAATGGCCAGGAAGTTGTCGGGATAGGATTCTTGCAGGTACTCGATGGCCAGGATGCCCAGCGGACACCAGCCGCACCAAGCGCCTGTGCCCTCCTCGACCACGGCGCGGTGGCGCGGCACGAAGTTCGTCAGGGCCACGCTGCCGCTGAAGGTCATCTGCGCCTCGCCGTCCTTCTCGTAGGTATAGGTGTAGTCCACGAAGGTGTGCTTATCGGCGAGTTGCAGCAGCTGGGGCATGGTGTAGGCGTAGGACTCGCCGGGCTGGAGGTTGACGCCCGTCAGGTCGAGCGTGGTGGTGAAGCCGTTGGCAAAGCGATACGTGATGCTGCCGCCCTCGATGGGCTGGGTGATGGCTTGGAGTTCGCCCTTGAGCGGGGTTTCGCCCGTGATGTAAGGGGGCAGGTGGTTGGCCATGTTCATGGGCGCGGCCATGGTGACGAGGATGTCGTCCACGCAGAGCAGCGAACCATCGTAGGTCTGATTGACAAAGGCAATCCAGACGGTCTGTCCCGCGTATTCCTCAAGCGAAATGCTGTGCTCGTTCCATTCGCCGTCGAGGGCTTCGGAGGCACCTGCGCTCTCGGCAGCACTCTCCCAGATGGGCGTGGCGGGGAAGTCGGTCTCAGGGTTGCCGCCTTGGGTGGAGACGAACACCTTGAGGCCATCGAGGGCCTGCGGGTCGTAGGATTCGGATTTCCACGCGAGTTTGCAGCCCTTGCCAGGCAGGGTGATGGCCTTGGTAATCATCCAGGCGTTGGCCGTTCCCGCGGGGTCAAACTGCGAGGTGCAGGCAGCGTAGGCATTGGAGGAAACGTTGGTGTCCTTCATGAAGAAGAGCCAGCCCGTGCCTTGCTTGTAGCCGATGCTCTGCATGAGGCGCGTGGGCGTATTGCCCGACAGTTCGTAGGTGGTTAGGTCGCTTTTGCTCTGCTCCAGCGTTTGGAAGTCGCAGGAGAAGAGGGTGAGGTCGTCGGCCTGTGCCGTGAGGGCTGCAGTGCCGAGAAGGAGGGAGAGAAGATGGAATTTGAGTTTCATATTTCGTCAGGAAAAAGCCGAACAGGCGAAAGGGTATAGCGCCTTTCCGCCTGTTCGGCTAACAGATTTACAAACTAAAGGAACGGCTGATGGTATCGCCGTTGGGGAGGATGGCCTTCACGATGACGGTGCCGCTGATGCCGCTGAGCTGAATGCTCGTGCCTTCGTTCTGGCGCAGGAGGCGGCCAGCCGTGTCGAACACCTGCAGGCGTGCGGCCAAGGGAGCGTTGCACACACCAGCCTTGAGCGAGAAGGGCTGGGCGGTTTCGGTGGCGGTGATGCCGTCGGCCATATCGCTGATGACGACAATGCTCGGTGCCATCACTTCGCCCATGCTGCTGGGACGGCCATACCAACCGCCAATGACGCTGAGGTCGGCGGTGGCAGCCTGGACAACGGTGGGCAGATTGTCAGGGGCTGTGGTGCCGCTGATTTGTGCGAGGTAGTTTGCGAATGTGCCGTCAAAGTTGGCCGTGTGGATGAGCGCAGCATTGTGGTCTTTGTTCGTACCGAAGGTGGTGCCGTCGTTGGTCACGCACGAGGCCATCGGCATGCTGGCAAACTCTTCGGTCTCGTTGGTCTCTACGTTGTGGCGGAAACTCTTGTGGTCTGCCGTGTAGCCGCCCGAGGGCGAGAAGTAACCGCAAGCCCATTTGCCATTGCCGCTGACGGAATAAACGAGGCCCTCGAAGAAGTACAAGTCCTCACCCGGTATGATGTCGTTTTGGCCATAGAGCAGGCGGGGCGTCGTTTCGCCTTCCACCCAAACGGCAGGGGCGCGCGAACCCGTGGGATGCTCGTACACACCGCCCAGCACCTTGGCATTGTCCGAAGCCGAGAAGGCCCACATGCCCTGACCCGTCAGTTCGCCATCGGGGAGGTTTTCGGCAGGCTGGAGTTCGCCGTCAATCCAAACGGCGGGGCGCAGTTTCTGCTGCTCCTTGATGACGAAGCCGTAGTCGTCCTTCACCTGATAATGGCCCATGATGTAGCCCGTCACGATGCGGCCGTCGGGGGAAATGGTGCGGGCCTCGCCGTTGTATTCGCCGCGCTGCATGGGCACTTCCAGTTCGAGCGCGGTCCAGACGCCGTCTTCCCACACACCGGGAATCACATAGGCCGTGCCGTCCTCGGGCACTTCGCCATTGTTGTCGCTATAGAAAGTGCCAACCACCTTGCCTTCGTTGCTGACTGCATAGGCCGTGGCAGAATTGTTGAAGGAGCCCGTAATCTGCTGGAACTGGCCCGTGGCGCGATTCCAGATGAAGGCGTCCGTAGAGAGTTCAACGGCACTGCCGACAGCGTACTGTCCGTTGGCCGAAATGCCATTGACATTTGCGTTAGTGTACTGTTCCTGCTGTTGGCGGGTCATGGAATACACCGTGACTACTTTCTGCTGTGCCGAAAGCGTGGCTGCGGCAGCGAAGAGGGTTGTTGCAAGTAAAAGTCTCTTCATGATCTTTATGTTTTTAGATTAGAGTTTTCGTTGTATCTGAGGGTGAGCCACCTCTGCGTGGCGGCTGTGCAGGCAGCGCGCTGGTCGGGGCGGTGGCCTACGAGCCAGAGGATGCCGCTG
>CAMBWV010000020.1 GCA_945871755.1 uncultured Bacteroidales bacterium | reverse complement strand
AGTGGCTGGGCGCAATGGTGACCTGTGCGAATGGCTATACCGAGGCGGTCGAGCAGGGTGCCTAGGTCGAGATGGTGGATGCCTTCGATGTTGAAGGCGATGACGGCATCCTTCTCGCGAGCACGGCCATAAATGTGCATACCAGGGATGGTGTCCATCTGCTCTAGGGCATAGCGGAGGAGGTCCTGCTCGTGGGCGTGGATTTTGTCGCGCCCGATGGATTCCATGTATTGAATGGCAACGGCCAAGGCGTGGCTGCCCACGTAATCTGGCGTACCTGCTTCAAACTTATAGGGGAGTTCTTCGTAGGTGGTGTGCTCGAAAGTGACGCGCTTAATCATTTCGCCGCCGCCCTGATAGGGAGGCATCTGCTCCAGCAGTTCGCGGCGACCATATAGTACGCCAATGCCCGTCGGGCCGTACATCTTGTGGCCGCTGAAAGTGAGAAAATCCACACCGAGGTCCTGCACATCCACCTGGAAATGCGGCACACTTTGCGCACCATCGGCCAGGATATGCGCGCCATGGGCATGGGCCAGTTGCGCCATCTCGCGGATGGGATTGACGGTGCCGAGCACGTTGCTCACGTGGGCCACACTGACAAGGCGGGTGCGCTCATTGAACAACGCTTCGTAGGCTGCCATGTCTAGGTTGCCGTCGTCGTCCATCGGGATGACGCGCAAGACGATGCCCAGCCTGTCGCGCAACATCTGCCAAGGCACAATGTTGGAATGGTGCTCCATGACGGAGAGTATCACCTCGTCGCCCTCGTGCAGGAAAGCGCGTCCGTAACTATCGGCTACAAGGTTAAGGCTCTCGGTGGTGCCGCGCGTGAAGACGATT
This sequence comes from uncultured Bacteroidales bacterium, assembly GCA_945871755.1. GTDB lineage: Bacteria > Bacteroidota > Bacteroidia > Bacteroidales > Bacteroidaceae > Alloprevotella. The sequence continues at coordinate 7,971 of CAMBWV010000020.1, read as the reverse complement.
TCCTCCGTTTGGCGCGCGTTGATGAAGCGGCGCACCTCCTCGCGGGCTGCCTCGTGGAGTTCGGTGGCCTGCTGCGAGAGGTAGTGCACACCGCGGTGCACATTGGCGTTCGTATTGTAGTATTCCTCGCTGATGGCGTCAACCACGGCGCGGGGTTTCTGCGTCGTGGCGGCATTGTCCAGGTAAATCAATGGGCGGCCATATACCTGTCGGCTGAGGATGGGAAAATCAGTTCGCATATACATATATATTATAAGGACTAAGTAGTCCACGAGTCCCTAGCGGCACATCTTGCAACCCGCACAGGCGGACAATTCGCCGCGGAAGCGCATCTCAACGAGGTGGGCAAGGCGTTCGCGCAGGCGTTCGAGTTCGATATGTCGGAGGACGTCGCCCACGAATGCCTGTTGGAGAATCAGACGGGCCTCGCGCTCGGGAATGCCACGCTGGCGCATATAGAAGAGGGCCGATTCGTCGAGTTTACCAATGGTGCTGCCATGATTACACTTGACATCGTCGGCATAAATCTCCAGCATCGGTTGGCTGAAAGCACGTGCAGTGGGTGCGGCACAGATATTCGCGTTGGTCTGTTGCGAGAGGCTCTTCTGCGCGCCCTTTTCCACGAGCACCAGTCCCGCAAAGGCGCCGACGCTATGGCCATCAAGCACATATTTATAGAGCATATCGCTCGTGCAACTGGGCGCAGCGTGGTCCACCACAAGGCTATTGTCCACGCGCTGCTGCCCATCGGCCACGACCACTCCGCGGGCCACCATGTCGGCTCCCTTGCCATCGAGGCGGAAGTCAAGGCGATGGCGCGTCTGTCCGCAGGTGAGGGTCACGCCGTTGTAGGAAACGTGCGACGCGGCGGCTTGGTGCACATACACATTATCCAGGGCGGTGTGCTGCTCGGTGGTTTCCTCCACGGCATTCACCTGAATGTTGGCTCCTTCGCCCACGAAGATTTCCGTCACCTGCGTGGCGAGCGTGCGGCTCTGCCCGTCGGCATGCTCGCACAGAAGGATGACGCCCTGCGCGCCCTCCTCGGCCACAATGAGCAGGCGGCGGTTGACCATCAGGTCGGCGCGCGCTGCGGCCACATTGACGATTTGAATGGGATTGCTCAGCACCGTGCCAGCGGGCAGATATACCAGCAGTCCGTCCTGCGCCAAGAGGGTGTTGAGGGCCGTCACACCATCATACTTGCGGCCTGCTTCGCGGTTGTAATAGGCAGCCACGAGCGCGGGGTCGGCCTGCGAGAGGGGTTGAACGAGCACACCCTCGGGCAAGGGCGCCGTGGGCGTTTGCACGGTATAGGGCACATCGTTCACCACGAAGTAGAGCGACGTACTCAGGTGGGGCACGGCGCAGCGGTACTCCTTGTAGGGGTCAACGGCGGGCAGGGTGCGGCGCAGGTTGAGCCCATAGTCGGGCGCAAGGGCGGCCTCCACGTCGGTGTATTTGTACCGCTCGTTGCGCGAGGTGGGCAGCCCGTGCTGCTGCAAGCCCGCCAGAGCAGCCTCACGAGCGGCATTCATCGCCCCACACGAGGCACCGCAGAGCGTTTCGCCCTGAGCGGCATAGAGGTCGAGGTATTGTTGAAGACTGGACATAGGGTTTCTTCTTATGGGTTATGCTACTCTTCCACTTCCTCCCTGATCCAATCGAATCCGCGCTCCTCAATGGCATAGCCCAAAGAGGCATCGCCCTCCTTGACCACGCGACCCTTGACGAGCACGTGCACGAAGTCGGGCTTCAGATAGTCAAGCATACGCTGGTAGTGCGTGATGACCATGGCCGATGTCTGCGGAGTGCGCAGCATATTGAAACCTTCGGCCACGATGCGCAGGGCGTCAACATCCAGTCCCGAGTCTGTCTCGTCGAGGATGCTGAAGAGGGGTTGCAGAACGGCCATCTGGAAGATTTCGTTGCGCTTACGCTCACCGCCCGAGAAGCCCTCGTTGACGCCGCGGCTCATGAAATGGGCATCGAGGCCCACAAGTTGGCGCTTCTCCTTGAGGAGTTTGAGAAATTCGCCGGCACCGATAGGCTCCTGGCCGAAATATTTGCGTTTGGCATTAAGGGCGGCGCGCATGAAGTTGGTCATGGAAACGCCGGGAATCTCTATCGGCGCTTGGAAGGACATGAAGATGCCTTCGTGGGCGCGGTCCTCGGGTGAGAGGGAGAGCAGGTCCTTGCCATTGAACGTGATGCTGCCTTCGGTCACTTCGTACTTGGGATTGCCAACGAGGACATGGCTCAGCGTACTCTTGCCCGAACCATTGGGACCCATGAGCACATGGACTTCTCCGTCGCCTATGGTGAGATTGACGCCGCGAAGGATTTCCTTGCCTTCAACGGATGCGTGCAGGTTTCTTATTTCTAGCATAGTGTTGTTGGATTACTGGGGTACAAAGTTAGCAATTGTATTTTAATCGGAGGCGGCTGGCCTTGGAAAATCGGCTAGAGCGAAATCTCCAGAAAATCTGGATAATCCCTCCAAAAACAAAAGTGCCCTGGAATATCCAGAGAATACCCAGATAATCCAGAGCCCTTTGCCGCCTAGAACGACATCATCACCCGCAAACGAATGCCCCAGCGGCTCGTGTCGGGCTGGTCGAGATAGGTCAGGCGGTGCACATACTCCACGTGCACGAGTTTGAAGATATTGTGTATGCCCGCCACTACTTCCACGTAGGGTTTCTTCGGGTCCATCGTGCGCGAGAGGTACTGGTAGTTGCCGTCCTTGTCGAAGTTGCCGGGGAAGTAGAACAGGCGGCCGTCGCCAGCGTTGCGCTCGAGGAGGGGATTGTTGCGGTCGGTCAGCGTGCCCCAGAGCATGTGGCAGGCCAGATATTCGCGCCACTTGAGTCGCTTGAGCAAGGGGATGCGGTTGAAGAGTTTGCCGTCGAGGTCCCACGAGAGCATCAACTGGGCGTAGCGGTCGTTGAGGAACTCCATATTGTCTATCAACTCGAACGTATTGCGCTGCTTGATATACGAGAGGTTGGCGGCAGGCATCAGGAGCAGGGGGAAGGGCACGCGGCTCCACTGTGCGCCGCCCTTGAGATAAACCTCTGCCTTGCCCCAGGAGCGCAACCAGAATCGCTTGTAGATGCTCGCCTCCGTGGTGTGGAAGAAGCGGTGCTGGCCAGCCAGGTCGTACCATCCGCCCGTATAGGTCAGTTCGTAGATAGGCGCATTGTGGTTGGTGGTGAGGCGGCGCTGCTTGGTGTTGATGAATTTCGCGCCGGGCTGGAAGGTCAGCGTGAAGGTGCCTTCGTTGGTGCGCATGGAATGAAGGTGGAGGCTGGCATCTTGCGAAGGCGCGGGTGCCGTATTCAAGGGCTGGTAAAACAGGGCGCGGGTGGGAATGTCCTTCTGTGTGCGGGCTTGCAGGCGCAGGCGCAGGCCGTTGCCCCATTCGCGGTCCCAGGCTAGTTTGTAGTTCTCGTAGTACATCATGTGGTCCACGTCGGTCCACTTGAACGACACGAAGACGTTGTCCTTGTCCGTGGCCAGAAATTTGTCGGTGGGTGCCATCACGTCGCGGTTGTACGTGAAGGTGATATTGTTCACGGGAAACTCGCGCGGCAGATAGCCTTTCTTGTTAATGGAATAGGTCACCTCGCCCATTCCCTTCCACTTGTTATCCTTGAAACCATAGGCCACGTACCCCTTCAGGAAGAGGTGGGGATGGAGGTTGGCTGTGGTCTGCGCGGAGAGGCGCAGGCGCAGGCCGTCCACAGAGTTCTTCGTAATGGTGGTATTAACAGGACCGATGTCCACCTTGGAAGGCCGCTTGGGGTTGGTGCTGGTCTCAACAAAGTTCTCGATGAAGGCGCGCGCCACAAAGAGGATGGGCTTGAACCCCTTGATTTGCTGCAAGCGCTGCACGAAGCCGTTCACATCGCCCTCGCTGCGGGTCAACGGCACACTGCGATGCTCGTCCCAGAAGGCGTCGTCGCGCATCCGCGCATTGGGGTCGGTCGTCTCATCGCCCACGAAGCGGAAATTCTTGTCGGCAATCGGCTCGAAGGAGAAGTTGGCATATTCGTTGACGCGCTTGACCAGAAATTTCTGGAGGAAGTCAACCACCTTGAGTTGCACCAACATATTGTCGCGAACCAGCACGCGCTCACCCGTTGGCAGGGTCTCGAAGTCTTGGATAATGCGCATACGATCGACGAAGTTGACGTCCGTGCGCTTGGGGAAACCTATCTCGGCACGCTTCACCCGATAGGTGGAGTCGGCCATGATATAGAGCGTGCCCGAGAAACCGTAGTCCTGCGGATTGTTGGGCGTGAAGTCCACCTGAATGCAACTGTCATTGGCCACCATGAGGGTATCTACGAGGAAATAGCGATAGAAGGCTATGGCACCGTTGGAGGCCAAGGGACTGAGGAAGTCGTGGTGCATCAGGTAGATGCTATTCTTGTAGATATTTACGTCGGTAAAGCAGTCCTTGAGCATGGAATTGAGGATGTCGCCCGTGCTCAGGAGTTCGTTGATACCCTGCGACTTTTCGCCGATGACGATGCGCTTGTCGGCCTTGGGCGTGCGGCGATAGACGTTGCGCGTCACACGCTCCTCCACCGAGATGGGAAGGATGCGGGTACCCGTTTCGTTGCACGTCTCCACGTAGTCCTTAAGGAAGGGCATGCGCTTGAACTTATCTTCCTCAAACACCTTGGGCGTCACCTGGTCGAAGGCAAAGGTCATCTTGCTGTATTGGTCGAAGGAGCAGAAGTCGTGGCGCTCCTTGATGTCGCTGCTGTCCTTGGCGGCAATGACACGGCGCATCAGTTCCACGGCGGGATTGTTCTTGCGCGAATAGCGACCATTCTTCTTGCCCGTGACGACGGCCTCGTTCATTTTGGTGTCCAGGGGCGTGAGGGTCACATCGTACGTACCGCCCTTCTTGGTGCGGAGGGTTTTGGTCTCGTAGCCAATCATGCTGAAGCGCAACTTCCCATTGGCTTCATAGCGCAATCGGTAACGGCCCTCCTCGTCGGTCTGTGTGAGACGCCCGCCCTCATAACTGACAATGACGAACGGCAATGCCTCGCGCGACTTGGCGTCGATGACGCGCCCCGTCACGGATTGGGCTGCTGCGCTCACTGCGAGCATTATGAAGAGCAGAAGGGTATGTAATCGAGCTATCATTATAAAAGTAGTCTAGTTTTCAGCCTGCAAAATTAGGTATTTTCTACAGAAGAAAAGTATCTTAGTTGACTGAAAAATAATCCTATATGGCGTATCGTTTCGTTGAGAGCAAGGTGTTTGTTCTCATTGCAAGGCCATGGAGTAACGTGAACGTACCGTACGTTGCTTGCTGTAGCTGTATAGGAGGTACGAGCGTATTATGTCGTACGAATGTGGAGCATGTGACCATAAGAAATAAATTTGTATATTTGCAAGCGGAATGCTAATATCATTTTTGAGCAACCCTTTCAGCACTCATCAGGAAAGCTGGGAAATACGAATAAAGACCATCTGCAAATGAAAAAGGACACGTTGGCTTTTTCGCTCTTTGACTTCTGCAAGAAAAGAGCAGACAAGCTAGAAATCTATGGGCAAGAATCATTGGATGAGAAAGGAGAGATTATACCTTTTATCGACCAGGCTGCTTTCGTTACACACTATTTACAGTTGAAAGATTCGGATATTTCAATTCCTTATCGCGATAGAGCCGAGGGATTGTTAAACCTATGGTATGATTTTGTGGTAGGCCCAGATTTCAAAAAGAATATACAAGACAGCGGAGTGGCCGATTCCCCCGTTGCTATGCAGCAATATCTTTTCCCAGATTTATTTAAGGCACCTTTCCAAGCTCCACAGAATCCCAAATTTACGTTCATCGACTTGTTCGCAGGCATAGGCGGCTTCCGAATGGCTCTTCAAAACCTCGGGGGAGAGTGCGTATTCTCTTCCGAATGGGATGAACAGGCTCGCAAAACGTATTATGCCAACTACGGGGACGTTCCTTTTGGTGATATTACGAAGGAAACGGTGAAGAACAAGATTCCACAAGGTTTTGATATTCTTTGTGCGGGGTTTCCCTGTCAGGCTTTCTCGCTTGCGGGCAAGCGCCTTGGTTTTGAGGAAACGCGAGGCACACTGTTTTTTGATGTCGCAGAAATCCTGCGACGGCATCAGCCAAAAGCCTTCTTCCTTGAAAACGTCAAGGGCTTGGTGATTCATGATAAAGGGAGAACGTTTAAGACCATTCTCAAAGCCCTTGATGAGGTTGGCTATGTCGTACCCGACCCTCAGATTGTGAATGCAATGTATTTCGGAGTACCGCAGCACAGAGAACGTATCTATATCGTGGGCTTCCGAAAAGACTTGGGCATTTCCAAGGAGGACTTTACGTATCCCGAACAGAAGGAGGTCACGAAGAAATGGATCGACGTTAGAGAAGAAAATCCTGTGCCTGCCAAATATTACCTTTCCACTCAATACATTCAAACCCTCATCAACCACAAGGCCAGACACGAAGCGAAGGGCCATGGATTTGGCTACGACATCATACCCGATGATGGTGTGGCACATGCTATCGTTGTAGGCGGCATGGGCCGGGAAAGTAACCTGGTGATTGATTTCCGACAAACAGACCTGACGCCAACCACCAGAATAAAAGGAGAAGTCAACAGGCAAGGCTGGCGCAAGATGACACCTAGAGAGTGGGCAAGGCTGCAAGGCTATCCTGATGACTTTAGAATCGTTGTCGCTGACGCCTCTGCCTACAAACAGTTCGGCAACAGCGTTGCTGTACCTGCTATACAAGCAACAGCGGAACAAATATTAAATACATTATCCCAACATGGCATTATCAGGAAATAAAGGAGAGTGGAGCGAAATCTATGCCCTTTTCAAACTGCTCGGAGAGGGCAAGGTGCATGCTGGCGATGCCCAGATGAATAAACTCAACTTATACTATCCCATCATCAGCATCATTAGAGAAGAAGCCAAACGATACGAATATAAGCCAGACGTCAGCCAAAATATTGTCGTTGTTGACGAAGAGGGAGTGGAATATGCCCGTATCTCCATGGATAAATTCTTGCAAGAATCAGCCACACTGCTTTCCGAAATCAAGATGGCAAAGAAATCGGCCTTTGAGATACCTGCAACCGAAACTTTCATGGGCACTATTGGCTGCACGAAACTGAAAGCACCATCCCAAAACAAGGCAGACATCCATATTGTCATCCACGACCTACGTACCACCAGTTCTCACCTTCTCGGCTTCAGTATTAAATCTCAATTGGGAAGCGCCTCTACCCTTCTCAATGCTGGCATGCCGACAAACTTCAGATACAAGGTCTGTGGCGCAGCGCTAACTGATGGACAAATCCAAGAGATAAACGCTGTCAGCGGGCATCTGGAACGGATGCAAGCAATCTATAAGGCTGGATGCCAACTGGAATACGATGACATGGAGCATGAAACGTTCAAGAACAATCTCGTGTTTCTTGACTGCATGATGCCTCAGTTAATAGCCGATTGCCTCTTGGTTGACAGCCTGTATCCTGTCGCAAGTGTGAAGGAGGTGGTAAATGTCGTGGCAAAACGAAATCCGATGAACTATTCAGGCAACAACAAAGAACTCTTCTACGAACACAAGATGAAGATGTTGTTGCTTGATGCAGCCCTGGGCATGACGCCTGCAAAAGAATGGGATGGCAGATATGATGCGAATGGTGGTTACATCGTAGTCAGAAAAGATGGCGAAATCGTTTGCTACCATTTCTACAATCGTAATGACGTGGAAGATTATCTGTACATGAATACCCGTTTTGAGCGCGCCAGCAGAAGCAGATACCAATATGGCAGCTTATACCGAGCGGAAAATGGACAGGTCTATATTCGCCTAAACCTCCAAATCAGATTCAAACAATAAGGAGTTAGGAGTTTGTTCTCATTGCTAAGTAACGTACCGCACGTTGCTTGCAACGTGTGGCTCAG
>CAMBWV010000019.1 GCA_945871755.1 uncultured Bacteroidales bacterium | reverse complement strand
AACAAACTCCGTACTCACACCTTGCAAGCAAGGTGCGGTACTTTCACGTTACGCCATTGGCCTTTCAGGGCGCGCACGTCCGCCTTTCCCCATTTCCGTTGGGTAAAAAACAGGTTGTTATATAGAAGGAGTTATTTTTCAATGAGTACGAACACCTTGCAGCGACCTGCGTTCCTGTGCTTCCGAGGATTTATTCTGAACATCCAGAAAGCGGCCCCGACGTTTTTAATCAGGGAAGATGAGCGATAACTGATGAAAAATCCGTAACTTTGCACCGCAAAATAGCGTGCCTACTCCTATTATATATACGCACGCGCGTAAATAAAGCGGTAGCTAGCGGCCACGCTTCAAGGCAACCTCGACTGCTGGCCCAGAAAGTACAATAACCCGCTGCACTAGAATCAAGGAGGTTGTAGTGACCCGTAGCACCAAAATCAACGAGTTTACAACGACCCACCGCAACTCCTAACTCCTAACTCCCCTCCTTCCCATGGCAAGAATCAAGACCTACCTCCTCACGCTGTTGCTGCTTGGGCTGTTCCCGCTCATGGCCTTGGCACAAGAGAAGCAAGAAGGAGAGGTAGAGATGGAGGCGGACACGGTGAAGAAGGAAGCCGTGCGCGATTCGCTGGAGATTAGTATGCTGGTCTGCGCGCCGGGAGAGCGGATATACGAACTGTATGGGCACTCGGCCTTGCGCCTGCACAACCTCAGCAGCGGCGCGGACGTGGTGCTAAACTACGGCGTCTTCGATTTTCACACGCCCCACTTTGCTTGGCGCTTTATGATGGGCCTCACGGACTATACCGTGGGAGCGGTGGACTACCGCGAATTTATGGCGGGCTATGCCATGGAAGGGCGCATCGTTGGCGAGCAGGTGCTCAACCTCACGCAGGAGGAAGCTTACCAACTGGTTGTGCTGGCGGAGAAAGATTGGCTCACGCCAGGATGGGCGTACCGCTATAATTTCCTCTACGACAACTGTACGACGCGCCTGATACGCATGGTGGAACAGGCGGTGGCGGGCAAGATTCTCTGGCCTACAGACGGCGAAGGGCAACGGACGTTTCGCGATATCATCCACGAATATGCTGCGCCCGCATCGCCGTGGTACACCCTCGGGCAAGACCTTATCCTCGGTGCAGAAATGGACGTGCCGCGTTCGGTGGAGCACCAGTTGTTCTCGCCCGTCTATGCCATGCACTATATGAGCGGCGCGAAGATTGTGGCCGCCGATGGCAGTGAGCGCCCGCTGATTCGCGAGGAGCGCAACTGCACGATTGGACCCAACGCGCAGGCTGAGCGGTCCTTCCCCGTTTCGCCCCTGATGGCAGCGGTGGGACTGCTGTGTGTCTGCCTGCTCACGAGCCTTGTGGAATGGCGGCGGCAGCGCACCTTCTACCTCTTGGACGACCTGTTGCTGGTGCTGTTGGGCGGACTGGGCGTGGTTGTTGCCCTCCTGTTCTTCCTCAGCGATCACCCCGCCGTTGGCAGCAACTGGCTCATCCTCCTCTTGCATCCGTTGTGGTTGCTCTACCTGCCGTGGAAGGTGGTGCGCGATGTGCGCCATCGACCCAGCCATTACGGCGTCTTCATGGGAACGGCTGTAGTGCTGGCCTCCGTGGCCTTTGTCTGCTCGCCCCAGGTGATTCCCTTGGAAGTTTATCTTTTGCTGGGGGCTCTGGCTCTTCGGTCGCTGCGCTTATTGGTCGCTGCGCGACCTTAGTTTCAGTCGGTCGCTGCGCTCCCTAGTTTCAGCGGAAGCCTGCGGCTTCCTGGTTTCAGGGAATCCCTTCGGGCTTCCTGTTTCAACGCAGCCTGCGGCTGCTGGCTCGATAGTCGTTGTACTATTAGGAATTAGGAATTGCCTTTCAATGAGGATGAACTCCTAAAATCCTCTCCAGTTCCTCTCCAATCCTCTCCAAATCCTCTCCAATCCTCTCCAATCCTCTCCAAATCCCAACTAGATTGAAAAAGAATAAAACATATCGCCCTGTGGTTTCCCAGCATATCTCCGCCGGAGAATTGTTGGGCCGTAGTATGCTGCTTTCGCTGTTGGTGGCTATCAGTGCTACTAGTGTGGCGCGCGGCAGTACGGCTGAGGAACGGAGCACAGCCGTGCCGCGGCTGGTGGTCAACATTCTGGTGGACCAACTGCGCACGGATTATCTCGAAGCCTTCATGCCGCTGTATGGCGAAGAGGGCTGGAAACGGCTGTTGCGCGAGGGACTGGTTTACGAACAGGCACAATATCCCCTCGCCCACCCCGACCGCGCCTGCGCCGCCGCAACCATTGCCACGGGAAGCACGCCCTCGTACCACGGCATTGTGGGCACGAAATGGCTGGACCGCGCTACGCTGCGCCCCGTGTTCTGTGTGGCCGATGCGGCCTATCCCGGCGTGGGCGGCACCCGCGAAAGCGCGTCGCCGAAATACCTGGGCGTTTCGACCATTGGCGACGAACTCAAAGTGGCCACGGAGGGCAAGGCTATCGTCTATAGCATTGCGCCCAACGTCGAGACAGCCATTCTCACCGCAGGCCACGCTGCCGACGGCGCCATCTGGATTGACAACCAAACGGGCCGATGGAGTTCTTCGAGCTACTACGGCAATCTGCCAGCCTGGGCCAATGCCCTGAGCGCCCGCGGCGACCTCGCTGCCCGCCTGACCAATACGGTTTGGCAGCCCACCAACGACCTCGTTGGCAACTTCAACTACTTCCCCTCGGGAGGTATGAAGAAGCCCTTCGCCCATAAATTCCGCGGCGACAGCCAGTTTGCCGATTTCAAAACGAGCGGCCTCATCAACGCAGAGATGGCCGACGCCACCGAAGCCTGCCTCTCGCACACAACTATCGGTACGGACGCCACCACCGACTACGTGGCCATCACCCTCTACGCCGGTAACTTCCGCCACCGCCCCGTCAGCGAGATGGCAATGGAGTTGCAAGACACCTACGTGCGGTTGGACCAAGCTCTGGCACAAATCCTGCGCTCCGTAGAACGGAAGGTGGGCCGCGAGAGAGCCCTCCTTGTGCTCACTTCGACAGGCACCTGCGACGAAGAGACGGCCGACCTGGCGAAATATCGCATTCCCACGGGCACCTTCGACGTCAGACGAGCCGCCGATCTGCTCAATATGTACCTCGTGGCCGTATATGGACAGGGCAAATGGGTAGAGGCGACGATGGACAACCAGATTTATCTGGACCACAAACTCATCAAGGACAAACAGGTCAACCTGGCCGAGATGCTGGAACGCTCGGAGGACCTCCTCCTGCAATTGAGCGGTGTGAAGGATGTCTATACCTCGCATCGTCTTCTGCAAGGCGCATGGACACCAGGCATCAGCCGCATCCGCGCTGGCTATCATCCGAAATATTCGGGCGACATCCTCGTGGAGGTTTCGCCAGGCTGGCATTACGTCAACTCCGATAACAACGCGCGCTCACAGGTGCGCGAATCGCACATACACTTCCCCATCATCTTCTGGGGACAATCCGTCAGCGCCGGCAAGGCCAACCGCCCCGTCACCGTTGACTATATCGCGCCGACCCTATCAAAGGCGATGCGCATACGTGCCCCCAATGCCTGCAACCTTGAACCGCTGTTCTAATCCTTGGAACGACGGGCGAGCGTCTGGCACAACAGCCAGCGCCTAGCAGACAGCACATTCGTACAACCCACACACCGAAAAAAATACAATACACAATATGGATATCAATAATTTTCTGAGTAAAATCTTTGGCAATAAAGCCACGCGCGACATGAAGGCCATTCAGCCCTACGTGGACAAGGTCAAAGAGATTTACCCGACATTTGCTGCACTCAGCAACGACGAACTCCGTGCAAAGACGAAGGAAATTCAGACCAAGGTGCAGCACTCGGCCGACGACCTGAAAGAAAAGATTGCGGACTTGAAGGCCAAAATCGAAAAGACACCCATCGAAGAGCGTGAGGTCATCTTCAACCAAATTGACAAATTGGAAAAGGAAGTACTCGACCGCATGGAAGAAGCCCTCAACGAGGTGCAGCCCATCGCCTTCGCCATTGTCAAGGATACGGCACGCCGCTTCACCGAGAACGAAGAACTCGTTGTCACGGCCAATGATTTCGACCGCGAACTGGCCGCCACACGCGACTTCGTGCGCATCGAAGGCGACAAGGCCATCTACCAGAACCACTGGCTGGCCGGCGGCAACGACATGAAGTGGGACATGGTTCACTATGACGTACAGCTGATTGGCGGTACCGTATTGCATCAGGGAAAAATCGCCGAGATGGCAACGGGAGAAGGTAAGACGCTCGTCTCTACCCTTCCCGTTTTCCTCAACGCCCTCACCGGAAACGGCGTGCACGTGGTCACGGTCAACGATTACTTGGCCAAGCGCGACTCCGAATGGAACGGACCTATTTATATGTTCCATGGTCTGAGCGTTGACTGCATTGACAAGCACCAACCCAACTCCGAGGCCCGTCGTCAGGCATACATGGCCGACATCACCTTTGGTACGAACAATGAATTCGGTTTCGACTACCTGCGCGACAACATGGCCATGGAGCCCAAGGACCTCGTGCAGCGCCGCCACAACTACGCCATCGTCGATGAGGTGGACTCCGTCCTGATTGACGACGCCCGTACGCCGCTCATCATTTCGGGACCTGTGCCCAAGGGCGACGTGCAACTGTTCGAGGAATACCAGCCGCTGGTGGAACGTCTCGTGGATGTGCAGCGCAAACTGGCCACGCAGTATCTGGCCGAAGCCAAGACGCTCATCGCCTCGGGCGACAAGGAGAAGCAGGAGGCAGGCTTCCTCTCGCTCTTCCGCAGCCACAAGGCCCTGCCCAAGAACAATCCGCTCATCAAGTTCCTCAGCGAAACGGGCATCAAGGCGGGTATGCTCAAGACCGAGGCCATCTATATGGAGAACAACAACCGCCGTATGCCCGAAGCCACCGACCCGCTCTACTTCGTCGTGGACGAGAAACTCCACTCCGTTGACCTGACGGACAAGGGTAACAAATGGTTGGCCGACCAGGTACACGACGACCAACTCTTCGTGCTCCCCGACGTGACCACCGAACTCTCGGCCCTTGAGACCGACACGAGCCTGACGGACGAAGAACGCGTGATGCGCAAGGACGAACTCCTCACGGACTATGCCATCAAGAGCGAGCGCGTACATACGATTCTCGCACTGCTCAAGGCCTACACGATGTTCCGCATCAACGAAGAATACGTGGTGATGGACGGACAGGTCAAGATTGTCGATGAGCAGACAGGCCGTATCATGGAAGGCCGCCGCTGGAGCGACGGTCTGCACCAGGCCGTCGAAGCCAAGGAGCACGTGAAGGTGGAAGCCGCCACACAGACCTTCGCCACCATCACCCTCCAGAACTACTTCCGTATGTACCACAAGTTGGCTGGTATGACCGGTACGGCCATCACGGAGGCTGGCGAGTTCTGGAATATCTACAAACTCGACGTGGTGGAAATCCCCACCAACCGCCCCGTTCAGCGTATCGACATGAACGACCGCGTCTATAAGACCAAGCGCGAGAAGTATGCCGCTGTCATTGCCGAGGTGGAGAAGATGCGCCTCTCGGGCCGTCCCGTCCTCGTCGGTACTACCAGTGTAGATGTGAGCGAACTCCTCAGCCGTATGCTCCAGATGCGTCATATCCCCCACCAGGTGCTCAACGCCAAACTCCACCAGAAGGAAGCCGACATCGTGGCCCTGGCCGGACAGAGCACCAAGGGGCGCGTGGTCTTCACCGATGCCGAAGGCAACAAGCACGAAGAAGAGCGCATGCTCGGTGCCGTCACGATTGCCACCAATATGGCTGGTCGTGGTACCGACATCAAACTCACCGATGAGGTGAAGGCCGCCGGCGGTCTGGCCATCATCGGTACGGAGCGCCACGAGAGCCGCCGCGTTGACCGCCAGTTGCGCGGTCGTGCCGGACGTCAGGGCGACCCCGGTTCGTCCGTCTTCTTCGTATCGCTCGAGGACAACCTCATGCGCCTCTTCGCCTCCGAGCGCATCGCCAATGTCATGGACAAACTGGGATTCAAGGACGGCGAAATGATTGAGTCGAAGATGATTAACAGTTCCATCGAGCGCGCACAGAAGAAGGTCGAGGAGAACCACTTCGGTATCCGTAAGCGTCTCCTCGAATACGACGACGTGATGAACAAGCAGCGCACCGTCATCTACGAGAAGCGCCGCCACGCCCTCATGGGTGAGCGCATCGGCATGGATATCTCCAACATGATTTGGGACCGCGTCTTGAATATCATCGACAACAACGACTACATCGGTTGCAAGGAACGCTTCCTCGAAGTCATGGCAATGGAAGTGCCCTTCACGGAGCAGGATTTCAATGGCAAGCGCCGCGACGACCTTTACGAAACGGCCTTCCAGGCTGCTATGGCAAATTTCAAGCGCCGCATCCAAACCCTCTCGCAGGTGGCCACGCCCGTGGTGACGCAGGTATTCGAGCAGCAGGGCGACGTCTATGAGAACATCCTCGTGCCCGTGACCGATGGCAAACTGGTATATAACATCCGCGTGAACCTCAAGGAGGCTTACGAGAGCCAGTGCGAGAACATCGTGCGCGAGTTCCAGAAGTCCATCCTCCTCCACAACATCGACGAGGCATGGAAGGAAAACCTCCGCGAACTCGACGAACTCAAGAAGTCGGTGCAGAACGCCAGCTACGAGCAGAAGGACCCCCTCCTCATCTTCAAACTGGAGAGCGTGAAACTTTTTGACGCCATGGTCAACCGCATCAACAACGACACGGTGGCCACGCTGATGCGCGCACAGATTCCCGGACGCGATCCGCGCGAAGTGCAAGAAGCGGCTCCCGAGCAACCCAGACCGCGCCAGCAATACACCGAAACGAAGGTGAACGCGCAGGACGGCACCAACGAAATGGAAGACCCCTCGGCCGATGCAGCTGCCGAAGCCGCTCGCCGCGATACGCGCCAGCAAGTGACGCAGCCCATCGTCAAGGAAAAGATGCCCAACCGCAACGACCCCTGTCCCTGCGGCAGCGGCAAGAAGTTTAAGAACTGTCACGGAAAAGGCATCGTCTGATTCCGCCCAGTAATATAACAAAAGGGGGCTGTGCCTGCTACTGGACACAGCCCCTTTTATATAGGTAAGTCCCTATCCGTCTTTCGGAATATGGATGGAAGCGGTCATTGGCTTTCGCCCAATATTTTCCTCCGCCCGGGTTGTTCTCGCAAGCCGTTTTTTTTATTTTTTCCTCCGTCATTCCCGTTACCCCACAACTGTGGGGCAACGGAAATATCCCTTGAAAAAACAAAAAGAAGGGACAAAAAAACAAGTCTAAATTCCCAACTCCCATGTCCACAAAAAGCAATACCTACTCCCGCGCCTTTTGGGTGAGCAACACCGTTGAGATGTTTGAGCGCATGGCCTACTATGCCATCTTCATCGTCATCACGCTCTACCTCTCGAACACGCTTGGCTTCAACGACTTCGAAGCCAGTATGATTTCGGGCGTCTTCTCTGGCGCCCTCTATCTGTTGCCACTCTTCACGGGTGCCTACGCCGACAAGATTGGTTTCCGCAAGTCCCTCATTCTGGCCTTCACCCTGCTGTCGCTGGGTTATCTCGGCCTAGGCGTTCTCCCCACGTTCCTGCAAAGTTGCGGGCTGGTGGAGTATGGTGAGCACACACAGTTTAGCGGACTGCCCGACTCGTCATTGCGCTGGCTCATCGTGCCGATTATGGTGATACTGGTGGTGGGCGGCGCCTTCATCAAATCGACCATTTCGGCCTCTGTCGCCAAGGAAACGACGAGCGAGAATCGTGCGCGCGCCTATTCCATCTTCTATATGACGGTGAATATCGGTTCGTTCACGGGCAAGAGCATCATCGATCCCTTGCGCCACGCCATTGGCGAGCATGCCTATATTGCCATCAACTACTTCTCGGCCGCGATGACCTTCATCGCTCTGCTGGCCGTATTCTTCCTCTATCGTTCGGCCCAGACGGCAGGCGAGGGCAAGAGTATGCGCGAGGTGGGACGCGGTCTTGTGCGCGTATTTTCCAATGGCCGATTGGTGGCACTGATTCTCATCGTGACGGGCTTCTGGATTGTGCAACAGCAACTCTATGCCACGATGCCGAAGTACGTCATCCGCATGGCAGGCGAGGCCGCCCGTCCAGGTTGGATTGCCAACGTCAATCCGTTTGTCGTGGTCGTTTGTGTGGGATTCGTCACGCGCCTCATGGCCAAGCGTTCGGCCATCACGTCCATCACCATCGGCATGTTTCTCATCCCCCTCTCGGCCTTGCTTATGGCTTGCGGCAACCTGTTTGAGAGCGAACTCATCAGCGGCCTCTCCAACGTGACGCTGATGATGATTGTCGGCATCGTGTGTCAGGGCCTCGCCGAATGCTTCATCTCTCCGCGCTATCTGGAATATTTCTCCCTCCAGGCGCCCAAGGGCGAGGAAGGCCTCTACCTCGGCTTTAGTCACCTCGACTCCTTCCTCTCGTCCATCCTGGGCTTTGGCATCTCGGGCATTCTCCTCACCAAGTATTGCCCCGACCCAGCCCTCTTCAGCAGCCACGAGGCTTGGCAAGCGGCCAGCGCAAACGCCCACTACATCTGGTACTACTTTGCCGCCATCGGCATGGTGTCGGCCCTGCTCCTCCTGCTCTTTGCCTACCTCACGAGGGAGCGGGCGCAAAAACACTAGAACCTCTAAGCGTACGCCCTCTTAGTTTACTGTAGGTTCTACTGAAGCAGAAATATCTGCCCAAGCCATTGTCGGATAGCGGTCGAGCGACTTTGGCTTGGGCAGATATTTCTG
>CAMBWV010000018.1 GCA_945871755.1 uncultured Bacteroidales bacterium | reverse complement strand
AATCCATTTATTATTGTTCGTGTGCAAATGTAATCATTTATTTCGGGCCTGCCATATTTAATAATCAAAAAATAAGCAATCAGATTTTCACCATATCAATACGGGGGATAGGAGTCGTTTAACTTACTGAAATCCATACTTCTGTAGTTGGAATATGTAACGTTTCTTCAGGGTAAACTATTGCACCACGCAATATGGCCCATAGGTCCCATTCTTGGGGAAAAAGAGAGGAGAGAACCCGCGTTTTAATGGGTTCTCTCCTCTTTGCTAATACAAAGATGATTGAGTCTTTCGGACGATGTCCAAATCGCTTTCCCATCTCGCGCCCTCCCCTCTGCCGTTAAAATGCAGGAATTTGCAGCAGACGTGGGTTGGCGGATGCGTATTACGAGGCGACTTTACTTCACCAGCACCTTGGCCGTGGCATCGCCGCTCTTAACCACATAGACACCTGCGGGGAGGCTGATGCTAGCTGCGCCCTTGGCTCGGGCAACGAGTTGGCCAGCTGCCGAGAACACCTCGGTTTCTACGGCCGCATTCGTCTTGACGACGATGGTGCGTCCGCTGAGGCTGATACGCGAGGCAGCATCCGCGGTGATGCCCTCGATGGCATCGATAACCTTGATGTCGATGGGGTTGGTGTAGAGCGTGAGGCTGGGGAACTGCTCGTTGAGCATGGCGCAGACTACGTTGTCGAGGAGGGTGGTAAACTGCGACTTGCCATCCTTCACAAAGACCTCGTCGTCGTAGTAGAGTTCCTCGCCTTCGAGTTCGCCCGTCTCTTCGCTGTAGTAGGGCATATCAATGAACCAGCGGAAGGTAGTGGGCGTTCCGCCTACGAGGGCCTCGGAGGAGAGATCTACTACACCCTTCTCGTCGGCAGCGACATCCATATTGGCCTGGTTGGCGTACTGATAGGAAGCGTAGGAACTCTTCGGGAGCGGGAGCGTGCTGAGACGGAATCTGTTGTAGTCAATGTGGAGGGCTACGAGATTCGGCTGGGCAGAGAGGTCAATACGCTCGAGGCTGTTGTGCGAGAGGAAGACCTGCGAGAGAGCAGGCATGCGGGAGAGGTCGATGCTCTGCAAGGCGTTGCCAGAGAGTTCGAGGTTGTACATATTGGGGTTGGCCAGGGTGATGCTCATCAACTTGTTGTTGGCCATGTTGAGGCTGAAGAGCTCCTTCATGACGGAAGCATCGAAGGAGGTCAGCTGGTTGTTGTTCATGGAGAGCATCACCAGTTGCGACGCATAGCGGGAAAGGTCAATCTCCGCGATGTTGTTGTTGTCGAGGATGAGTTCGCGGAGATTGTTGGAGTCGGGCAGTTTAACCTCGGAGATACCCGCGCCCGACAGGTTGACGAGGACGAGGTTCTTCATGTTGGTGAGATCGACGTCTGCCATCTTGATGTTGCGCGTGCTGAAGACATAGAGCGGCGTGTTAGGCTCGTAGGCATACACCGAGCATTGGCTGCCAGCGTGCGTAGTGACGGGGATGGTGGTGAGTTCGTCGGTGACGTTGTAACTCTCAACACCCACGCCGCCGCCTCGCCAGTCCACACAGATAATGGTGGGAGCCGTGGCGCGCAGGATGAGTGTGCCCTCGCCATCGGCGGTCGTAGTGAACGAACCGATACGATGGTTAGGCATCTCGGCAGCCTCTATCGCAGTGGTGCGCACGGTGAGCGCGGGGAAGAGGGGATTGGTCATTTCGCAATGGACCTGCTGGCCAATGACGGGCTCGAGGAAGCGCGTCATGCCATCGGTGATGGTGTAGTCGGTATCGGCGGTGAGAGCCGTGCCGTCGGCCTTCTTCCATAGGAAGTTGGTCTGGCCGTTGAGGTTGTGCGCCTGGAGGTCCACACCCGGAGCCTTGGTGGCAATCGTCACATCATCCTGCGGTGCATAGGTATAGTCGGCCACCTGCGGAAGGAGGGGCAGGGTGGCAAAGGAGAGGCCGTTGCCGCTGCAATCGAAATGCGCGAGCGCCATCTCGGCGGGCATGACGAGGCTTGTGATGGCGTTGTTGGCAATGTTGCAATCCGTCATCAGCGTGCAGTAACTGAGGTTGACGGTGGAGAGGTTGTTGTTGCTGAGGTCTATCGTCAGGATATTGTCGGCATCCTTGAGCGACAGCTCGGTCAGCTGGTTGTCGGCAAGATTGAGGTGGCGGATGGTGCCCATGTCGTTGAGCTTCACCTCCGTGATGCCGTTGTTGCTGAGGTTGATGTCTGTCAAGAGGGTTTTCTGATAAGCATCGTTGACACCGCGAATGTTGAGCGTAGAGAAGTGGTTGCCCGTCAGGACGAGTTTGCGCAGGTTCCTGTTGTAGCCCAAGTCGATGCTATAGAGCCCAGTGCCCATCAGTCGGAGGTCGCCGAGGCTGCGCGCCTTTGAGATATTGATGTCGGTGAGCGTCTGGTCCTTCACCTCAAGCGCGGTGATGACTTCGTTCTGGGGAACGAGGATGTAGGCCGAGGACAAAGTGCTGGTATATTCCACGTTGACGGCTTCGGGGAGACCTTCGGAGGTGGCTTTGAAAGCCTGCTTGTTACCTTGGGCGTCAGAGAGGTAGAAAGTTTTGGGATGCTCGGCAGAAGCACCGTGCATTCCGACCTTCAGGCGGAGCGTCATGCCCGACGGAGTGAGCACGGACGAGAGCGTAGCCGTGATGTCGTCCTGTCCGAAGCTTTCGGGCGTCTTCACCATGAACTTATCCGTGCGCAGGGGCATGTAGTCCAGCGTAAGGGCGGGGAACTTGTCGTTCTGGAAAGCGATATAGACACTATCCTCGGGGGCTTGGAGGAAGGTAATCTTGCCATCGGCATAGGTGTAGTATTCCTCGGAGAGCGGCGTGCGCTGGCCCGCCTCGTCCTCGGAGGTCATGAATACACCACAAATGGTGGTGGACCCTTCGCGCAGGACGCGGTGGGAGAAGTCTATTTCATCGCCCACCTCGACGGTCTTGGCGATGGGCATATTGTTTTGGTTGTAGTCGTACTGATTCCACTCGCCAGGCAGCGGCAAGGTGGCGAAGTCCATATTGTTCTTGCGCAGAATGACATTGACGAGGTTGGAATTGTTGTCAAGGTTGATTCCCGTCAGTTTGTTGTCGGCGAGATAGAGATTCTGCAAGTAGCGATTGTGGGACAGGTCGATGTCCGTCAGCAAATTGCCGCTCGCGAAGAGATAAACGAGTTTCTCGTTCTTGGTCACATCAAGCTTCGTGAGCTTGGCGTCCGTATTCATTGAACTGGACTGGTGGTCGGCATAGAACTGCTGGAGATAGGTCAGGTTGCTGAGGTCAATCTCCTTGATACCCGTATCGCTGATATTGAGAATGGTGATGGTGGGATTGTTGGAGAGGTCGAGGCTCTGAACATTCGTTCCGTCAATGGAGAGACGCTGGAGTTTGGGGCAACCCGAGGTATTGAGCGTGCGCAGGCCCTTGTTGGCATAAGCATCAAAGGAAACCATCTCGGGGTAGTCGGAGAGGTTGAACGACTGGTCGAGATTCTCCGTCTGCCCGATTTCGAGGAGCATCAGCTTGGGCTTGTTGCCGCCAATCTTCAAGGGGTTGCGGTCGAAGGGATTGTCGCTCACGGAAATGGCTGCGAGCGAAGGGAAATTGGAGAGGTCAAGCTCGTGCAGGAGGTTGTGGTCTAGGTTGAGATAATAGAGATTGGGCATCTCCTGCATCTTGAGGTCGGTGATGTAGCAGCCGTCAAAACGGATAACTGCGATATTGGCGGCATCGCCCCAGATACGTACGAGGCCTTCTTCGGTCACATTGCAGGTGATGGATGTACCACCGTTCCAACTGCCCGTTGAGGCATCGATAGTGGCAGGCGCCAGTTCGTGTTCTTCCACGCCGTTGCCGCAGTCAAAGTCAATGTAGTCTGTTTCCTGCTGGTAACCGCCGAGGAAGATTGTCACGGTGCGGCCCACATCTTGGCCTTCCTGTTGGAGGACGGCCGTCTTGAACTCAATGAGTGGCTCGCCCAGTTCCTGCGCTTGCACCGAAATGGGCAAGGCAAGGAGCATGCAGGCCATCAGCAAGAGTCCTTTCAGTTTGAGAAAGTTTTTATTCATTGATGTATGGTTGTTGATGATTATTTTTTTGTATTGAATCTGCGCGATAATTGGAGAGCCTTTGGGGAGCACGCCTTATATATATAGGAGTACGCCTTATAGATAAATCGGAGTACGCCTTATATATAATAAGGTATGCTTCCCCAAGAAGTCGGGCAGGATTACTGAACGAGGACGCACTTGGAGAGGCGACCGTTGACGCGAATCACGTACGTACCCTTGGCCAAGCCTGTCAGGTCTATCGTACCCTCGTCGCCAAGAGCCTTGGCCTGCGCCACGCGTGCGCCAGATACGTTGAACACTTCCATATTGAGCGACTTTTCGCCTGCCACAAAGACGTTCACCTTGCGATGGCCAGCAGCCGAGACAACCAGACGGTTCTCGTCTGCGCCGACCTGCTGAATGCCATCGGCCCCTTGCTTGCGGCGGAGCACTTCCTTGAGTCCTTCGTAAGCGTCAATGAGTCCTGCGCCAATCTGTTCGGGGTCTTCGTCAACCATATCGTCCGTTTTCTTGGCGGTCAGGGCGATAATCTCCTTGATTTCGTCCATCGTGAGCGTCGGGTCGGCCTCCAGCCACAGGGCAATGATGCCCGTCACGGCGGGACAGGCCATCGAGGTGCCCGCGGACCATCCGAAGGGGTCGCGATTGTCCGTCTCGGCTACGGCGGTGAGGATTTCCTCATTGCCAGCCGCGCCAGCCGCTTGGAGGTAGTAGCGGTTCATGGAGGAGATGACGTAAGCACCTGGGCCGAGCACGTGCGGAAGGTTGCGACCATCGCTCAGGGTGCCGAAGGACGTAAAACTAGATACCTTTCCCGTGGTCTGGTCGGGCTGATTGTCGGCATTGAGTTGGGTATAGATGCCGCCATCGAGTTGCGGCCAACCGTTGGTCGTCGTATAGGAACCCACGCATAGGGTGCTTTTGCCTGTGGCCATGGAAGAGATGGTACCATTTCGCGAACCGTCGTCCCAACCTTCGATGCCGTAGTTTTCCAGACCGTAAATGCCCTCAGAAGCGTAAGCCTCAAATCGCTGACCGTCCTCGCCTTCCACCTCAAAGCCGATGATGTAATTGTGGGCGGAGTTGTAGAGCGTATCGTCCATGGTGGCAATGTCGATGAGGGCGTAGGGTATTTTGGAGTTTTCGTCAATGTCCCATCCCAAGCCGACGTAGCCTTCGAAATACTTGCCGAAAGTATTGTCGTACGTACCGCCCGACACATCTTCGTAGCCCTGCGAACAATAGTACATGCCCGTGCCAACGTTGTCGTCGGTCGGTGTGATGGAGAAGGCTTTGGCGAGTCTGTTTCTTTGTTTGTTCCAGACTTTCACGCTGATTTTCTTGAAGGGCTTCTTGTCCATGCTGAAAATCTCAACGCCGCCATAGCGAATGTAGTGCTTCTGGTTCTTATTGTCGGCAAACTCTGCGCCTGTGATGAAGGAGCCCATGGTGGTATTGCCTTCGGTGAGCGTTTTCTTGGTGGCCAGTTTCATTTGACCTTCGTTGCCTGATGCCACGACAATCCTTGCACCGTATTCTTGGGCAAGCATATCAAACACCTGGCACTCTGCGCTGGATCCATCGTGCGCACCGCTGGACCTTCCCAAGGAGAGGTTGATGACAACGGGCTGATTGGCATATACCTGGTAATAGGCGAGGTCGGCCACGGCCTGCGCAATCTCCATACTCGTCATATTCATCGCAGTACCTGCAATGATGTCGGACTCGTAGGCCATGCCGTAGTACGGATTGGAGATACCCTCCTTCACAACGGCCTTCACGCCAGAAGCCGCATCCTCCAAGAGGGCCGCCTTCGTCTGTCCGCTATATCCGCCAGCCATAATGCCCATCGTGTGTGTGCCATGGTAGGTCTGGGCATTGTCGGTGGTCAGTTCCTTAATCTCAGCGGGCGTATTGTAATACTTGAAGGTGAAATAGTCGTCGATGGACGTAGCATTGGGATTGGTGCGGACCATTTCGAAATACTTCACGCGGGGCTCGCCATTGGCATCGAGGAAATTAACATGGTTCACATCGAAACCGTTGTCCACGATACCGCAGACCACGCCCTTGCCCGTATAGGCTTGCGAGAGACCGATGCCTTGGTGGATAGTATTGACGCCTGTGGCCTGACGGGCGTAGCACATCTTGTGGTCCACCTTGCGGTCAAACTCAAAGAACTTGAAAACGGGAAGTGCGGCCACGCGCGCTGCATCCTCGAGGGGCATCGCGATAAAGACGAAATCGCCGATGGTACGGAGCACATGCACGCCCTCGGCCTTGACGTCTTCAACGGTCTTGCCGTCGGCCAGGCGTGTGATGGCGGAAGCGTACTGCGACTGTGCGCCAAATACCTTTCGGGGAGTGCGAAATTGCCCTGCCTTTTGGGTGAAGGGTGTGGCGCCTCGCTCAAACTTCATGCGCTGGATAGCCACGCTGTTTCTGAATGAAAGACTGCCTGGCTGCGCCAGCACGGGGAGACTGGCCAAGGCCAGTGCTAGGGAAACAAATAGGGTTCTCATAATTTGAATTTTCGATAATAAAAGGTTTCTGCGGCTGTTCTGGCTGTTCTGGCTGTTCTGGCTGTTCTAGAAAATCTAGAAAAACTAGAAAATCTAGATCAGCCACACCACCATCCTGCCAAGCCAGCAGGGGGCAAATCTCGGTGCGGCCATAGAGCGCAACGACCATTGAGACTAGGCACACAGAAAGGACGGCAAAGAGCAGACGGATGCCCATAGCATTTCCGCCTGCTCTATTTTTATATGTCTATTGGTCTGAAGACAGACCCGGTCTTACTTGACAAGGCACTTCTTGCCGTTGATGATATAGAAGCCCTTGGTGGCCTTCTTCACCTGTACACCTGCAATCGTGTAAATCTTGCCGTCGGCTGCAGCCTTTTCAACCAGGCTGATGGCTGTCGGTGCGGCGGCGATAGAAATCGTCTTGCTCTGTGCGGTGATGTTGGCAACGAACTGGCCCTGCTCGTTCTTCTCTACCTGATCATCATCTACGTACACAAGGAAGTCAGCATCGGCACTGGGCGTGATGGTTACCGTGTAATCTGCACCGTCAATGGTCGTGAAGCCCTTGGTGTCCCATTCGTAAGCCTCGCCGATGGCGGTTTCCATCTTCTGTACGGCACTCTTCTCGATGCCTTCGCCCAGGGTGACGGTCACGGTCTTTTCCTTGGCCTTGTTCGTTTCGTTCAGGTCAATGCAGATGGCAGCGCCATCGTCGAAGTAGAGTTTATACTGGCCGTAGTACTGATGAGCGCGCAGGCCGTTGACATAGATAGTGGACGTAGGATTGCTGCTACCAGCGAAGCCAAAGTTGAAGGGGAGGTCGGAATCGCCAAATTCGAGGTAGTTCGTACCGTCTCCGAATTCAAAACTATAGGTTCTGTCGTTCTCGCTGAAGAAGTTGAAATAGTAGTCCGCCAGTTCGCGTCCGAGCACTTCGACCGTGGCAGACTTGTCGCGCACCACCTTGCCCGTCTTCACGGTAATCACCATGCTGTCCTTCACGTTGACAGTCGTGCCGTAGGAGGAGACGGTCAGGTCTTGCGTACCGTCGTTGATAGAGGTCACGAAGCACTGGGCGTTGGCCACAATGGTAATGCACTTACTGCCGTTCTCGCTCATCTCAATGGTGTTGTTGCCAGCCACGAGGGAGAGCACATTGTTCTCGTACTGATAGCCCTGATAGACGGTGACATTGTTGGGGTCGTCAATGTTGAGCGTGCACTGCAGCATCTTAGCCTTGTGCGCGGTCACGTCAATGACGGTATTCTTCGTGATGTAGAAGTTGTACTGTCCGTAGAGGTTTTGGCTGACGCCGTCCACCTTGAAGGATTCAAGGGTGTAGTCTGCATTGTTGAAAGTAATGGAAACCTGCGAACCGCCAGCAATCTCCATATTATCGGCAAGGGGCACATCAGCGCCGTCCACCTGCACCTTCTGTATGTAACCCTTGGAATCTTCGTTGCCCCAATTGAAGCTTACCGTATATTTTACATCGGCAGGCCATTCGGCAGTGACGTTCACTTTCATACCTTCGGTGATGTTGAAGCTGTAAGCCTGACCCTGGGCGGCTACGTCTTCTCCGTCCTTGGTCACCTTGTAAATGGGCTTGCCATAACCCTTGCGGATAGAGAGACTGGTCTCCGTTTCGGGATTATACTTCACCGTATTCTCGCCCTGCACGAGGGACACAGTGCGATAGGAATTACTCAGCATGGCCTCCACACCAGCGGGGTTATCTACGTTGACCGTAAAAGACTGGGTGTAGATGGCATCCTCGTTCACTGAGGTCACGGTGTAGGTGGCGTCAGCGTAGGGATAAGTGGTGTATTCCGTGCCGATTCGGGACATGGCGTCATAGCCACTCGTCTCGTCCTTAACTTTCTGAATCAGCGCGCCCGTCTTGGCATACACACGAACGAAGGTGTACTGCGGCACGGTAAATTCATTCGCACCAGTAACCACTTCCTGCTCGGCATAATTCACTTGGATACCCACGCGCGAAGCGTCGTCCACGTTGATGATCACCTTGACGTCATCTGCATGAGCAGCAACTCCTGTCATACACAACAAGAGTGTCAGGAAAAATTGGTAAAATCTCTTCATAAGTGAAACTATTTAAGTGAGGAGACTACAGGTGTAGCCCCTCGGGTGAATAATGCAGGCAAGGAGAAAATCAATCGGATGGTTGGTCTTCTATAGGTAAGTCTTTAGTTAAAGAATTGAACAAGTGAACCTTATTCAACGCGGCAAAGGTAGAAAATATTTTCCTTTCCCGAAAGAAAACACCCAAAATTTGTCAATTTCACGCCAAAAATTACGCAAATAGTAATTACACACCCTCTATTTGGAGCGCATAATGGCGAAATAATTCGGCAACAACGGAGCCCATGAGGCACGCTGCAAGAAAATAAAAAGCCTAGGCAAACCCACAAGCAAGCATCCGAAAACCTCGCGCCTCCAAACCCGTCCTCACCCCGTACATTCTCATCGCCCACGGGGCGGTGGGCGCGCGCCCACGGTGCGGTGGGCGATCGCCCATGGGGCGGTGGGCGTTCGCCCACGGTGCGGTGGGCGTTCGCCCATGGGGCGGTGGGCGATGACTTTCTCTGCGAGAAAAACGAAAGTGGCGGCAAGAGGAACGGGCA
>CAMBWV010000017.1 GCA_945871755.1 uncultured Bacteroidales bacterium | reverse complement strand
CATTCGAATAATTCGTGGTGAAAAAAAATAATCACACTCTATTGCATTCGATAAATTCGAAAGATTCGTGTTAAAAAAAGACTCCGCGCACCATGCGCGCCTGTTATTTCCATTTCAATTGGGGTTCATCCCAACCAGTACTTACTCACACCTTGCAAGCAAGGTGCGGTACATTACTTAGCAATGAGGACGAACAGCTTGCTAACAATTGTTTATTGAACGCACAACGCTCAATCCTTTGATTTTTCGCACCTTTCCTTGGCCGCCTCCTAGAAAAAGGCTATCTTTGCAAATTGTAATAAAGTCTTTTTACTTTTTCATCGTAACATATACCCCGCTAGCATGCAAAGAATCAAGAGAATCAAGCAGATACGTTTACACCGCGAGGGAACAAATACGCTTATTTTCACACTGACGGGCTACGCCATACTCAATGGATTGCTGTTCTTCTTCCTGAAGGACAGTTGCCTCCTGCCGTTCTACATCGTGTGCGGCATCACGACGATTCTCTCTCTGATTATCATCAACTTCTTCCGCTGCCCCATCCGTCTCTTCAACGGCGACACGAAGAATACAGTCGTGGCTGCCGCCGATGGCCGTGTGGTTGTGGTTGAAGAAGTGGAAGAAAACGAATATTTCCACGACCGCCGACTGATGGTTTCCATTTTCATGAGTGTTACGAACGTACACGCCAACTGGTTCCCCGTGGATGGCTACGTCAAAATGGCAAAGCACCACAACGGCAACTTCCACAAGGCTTGGCTGCCCAAGGCTAGCACCGAAAACGAACGCTCCACCATCGTTATCGAAACGCCCGACGGACAGGAAGTGCTCGTGCGCCAGATTGCTGGTGCTGTGGCCCGCCGCATCGTGACCTACGCCACCGAAGGCGAAGACTGCTACATCGACGAGCACCTCGGCTTCATTAAATTCGGCTCGCGCGTGGACGTGTACCTGCCCCTCAATACGGAAATCAACGTCAAGGTGGGCCAGGCCACGGTCGGCAACCAAACCGTTATTGGCCATTTGAAGCCCAACCAGGACTAGTCTCAGCTGCGGCCTCATCCCAAAAAAATCTTTCGCATCATGTTCAAGAAACATATACCCAACACTATCACGTGTGGTAACCTAGTGTGTGGCTGCATCGCCACACACTTTGCTTTCCAAGGTGCCTATGCCCTGGCGCTGGCATTCATTATCGCAGGTGCCGTCTTCGATTTCTTCGATGGTTTTGTGGCCCGCCTGCTCCACGTTTCCTCGCCCATTGGTAAGGAACTCGATTCGCTGGCCGACGACATCACCTTCGGTTTTGCGCCGAGCGCGATGCTCTACCACCTGCTGACGACGGTGCCCGCCGCAGGCATCCATCCGCTGGTGGACACTTACCTGCCCTACGCCGCCTTCGTGATGGCCGCGCTCTCGGCCCTGCGTTTGGCCAAGTTCAACCTGGACGAGCGACAAGCCACGGGCTTTATCGGTCTGCCCACTCCGGCCAATGCCCTCTTCTGGGGCGCACTGATTGTGGGCACCAGCACCTGGTGGACGGCGCAACCGCTGGCCTGGGCCATGCTACTGGCACTCTGTCTCTTCTCCAGCTGGATTCTCGTGAGCGAGGTGCCGATGTTTGCCCTCAAATTCAAAACCTACGGCCTCGCAGGCAACAAATTGCGCTACGGTTTTATCCTCCTGAGCGCCGCCCTCCTCATCTGGTTGGGCTGGACAGGCTTCTCGGCAGTGATTGTCTGCTACGTGCTGCTCTCCATCGTGAACAACCTGCGCCGCTAGCCCATTTCCCCCAGTTGCCCCGCAGCCAGTCTGCCGAAGGGCAAGAACGCTAACCCCTAAACAGACACAAAAACATGGACCCTATATCCTTTCTACTCCTAGTCCTCTTGGTGTATTTCCTCATCAAGATTGTGCCCGTGGCCTACCGCATCGGCGTACAAATCTATCGCGCCCGTCAAGTTTACAAAGAGACGATGCGCCACTTCACACAGGGAGGCACCTCCCAGGCGGATAATCGCACCTACCAACAACAGTCCGAGCCGCGCGAGAGCCAGACGCGCAAGCGCAATGCGGACGGCAAGATTTTCTCGAAAGACGAAGGCGAATACGTAGATTTTGAAGAGGTCTAAGCCTCAACCAATCGTCCGTCAGGCAAGGCGCAGCCGACCGCAGACTGCCGATTGCCAGATACTGACATACGAAGAAGCACCCATGGAAACCTGCCACAGTGGCGGGCATCCATGGGTGCTTCTTTTTGGGAATAGGAAAGGATTCCAGCAGCCTTAATCGGGGAGCACGAGCACCTTGAGGTAGTCGCGCAAGCGGAGAGGTCCTTTGTGGAAACCGCCTTGCGAATCGTTGATCAGCAGAATCGTTTGGCGGCCATCGTTGAGGCGGCGACCGAGGCACATGCCCTCGTAGTTGGCAAAGGAGAAGTTGAAGGGCGTGAGCTTGGTTGTGAAATCCACCAGCAGTTGTTTCGTCATCCAGCGGTTGTTGTCCATCTGCTGGAGGTTGGTGGAGGCATCAATGTAATACTCGTTGGAAGGGTTGACCACGAAGAGTTTGCAGCGCACGTCCGAAGCCATGTAGCCATTGGTGATATTGGCCTCGCGCTCGAGGACGAGCAGGCGGCCATCGGGCAGGGCCGTGAGCGCAGGTACGCCATAGACGTACGTAGGTCCGAAGTCGTCGCTCCGCCCGCGGTCCATGCGATAGGGATATTGGGCGCAGGGCTGGAGGTTCGTATCGAAGGCTTGCAGGCGCAGGAGGTTGTGTCCGCCCGGATTCTTCGGCCCAGCCGCTATGCCGTCCGCCTGAAGCGTGCTCTCGGTGATCGTCCAAAAAACATTGCGCAGACTGTCGTACGTCAGGGCCTCAAAGCCGTAGTTGCCCACGATAGCGGTGGCCCCAAGATAGTCGGGCACCTGCATTTGGCGGCCTGTGGGAATGCCCTGCAGGTTGTATTCGAGAATATCCTGGTGCGTCTCGCCCGAGATGAAAAGCGTTTGACGCGCAGGATAGTAGGCGATGCCCTCCGTGTCGCGCACGCTCAGTCCTTTGTTATCGACCTGTGTATTCGGGTCGCCGTAGAAGCCCTCAATGAAGACGTAGTTGACCTGTCCCGTGGCGGCATCCTGTTCTATCTGAAAGATGAAGAAACCATCGCGCGGCTCTTTGTCGCTCACAATGGCGTAACGGGCGTTGCCCAGTGGTGTAATGCCGCTATAGTTGGCACAGCCGATGTTCCAACGACTGAGAGAAACCTGCGGCAGGGCCATAGCCTGCTGTGCTCGGGCCGCAAAGGGCCACAAGCAGAAGACAGCCAGCAGGGAGAGAAGGAGGCGGGAATTTCGTTGCATTGATTGAAGATTCTTGAGAGGTTATACCTTATTTATATATAAGGCGTGGTTTGATGACCTAGCCTTGGCAGCGGTGCTTGCAAACAGTGCAGCGGTGCAAATAGGCAAGGCACGGTTGCTAGTAGGCAAAGCGATGGCGCGACCATCCGCTGGGGGTATTCACGCAAACCTCAATGCTGTCAATGCCCGCGGCGAGGCTGTCGGCGTAGTGGCGAATGGGGATGGACATATAGGTGCGCGTGGTATATTGCTGGCCGTCGCCTCCTTGGTCGTGGTAGAGCGTGAGGCGCAGTTTAGGTTGCGCGTCCGCCCGCCATTCCTGCACGAAACCGCAAACGTGCTGGGCCTGTCCGCCCATGGGAATATCCACGCGCAGGTTAACCCAACGGTGCTGCGTCTTCCAGACAGAAATCAGTTTGACGGGGTCTGTGCGCAGCGTGTCGGTGGCCTTCATCACCTTTGGCATAGGCGAGAAGATGGGCTCGCAGGCATGGAGGCGCAGGCCGCCCTCATCGGGATGCGAGGTATAGACTGCGTAAACGCGCAGCATCGTGTCGGGGCGCACGCCAGAGAGCATATTGAGCAGGCCATGGCGCTCGCCATCCTCGAGTATGAGGGTCTGGCGCGAAGCAGGATTGCCCACTTCGAGGTCCGCCAGGGTTTGCACATAGGCGGGAAGGGGCTGCTCGTCGTCGCTACAAGCGCTCAGCCCACCCATTAGCAGTGCACAGAGCACTGCCCAGAAGCATCTGGCCCCTTTCATCCGCGGGCTGCGCATTGGTTGAACACGGGATTGGCATACATCGTCAGTATCTGCTCGCGCAGGAAGGGCTGGTCGGGATTGGGCAACTGCACCTTGGCCAACTGACCTTCGAGATACTGGCGGAAGGTGGCAGCCTCGGCCTCCGTATAATGCGCGGCGAAGGTCTGCTCGCCTTTCAGCATATCCGCAGCCACGTAGTTGCCAGGGTAGAGGCGGTAGCCAAGGTGGATAGCCTGGTCCATGCGGCGCGCCACCTCGCCGAAGAACTCGCCTTTGGGAAGGTCCTTCACCTCGTCCAGCCAAGTGTTGATGCAGGGCGCGGCGTGGTAGTGGATATGCCCCTTACGGCCGAAGATACCTATCTGCATATTCTGGAGGTCGTCGGCCTTGCTCTTCTTGAAGCCGGGGATGTCGCGCTTTTGCTGGAACTCCTGCGCCTTGAGATAATCGCAAGGGTCGTATTCGTAGCTGATACTCAGGGGCACAATGCGCAAGGAGGCCAGGCGTTCGGCAGGCGTACCCTCGCCGCCCATCGCCATCATCTTGAGCACAGACTCCTGGGTGCGGTCGTCGGAATCCTTGGCACGGCCTTCGCGCTGCGCAATCCAAACGTTCTCGTGCTTCTCGGCAATGGCGAAGTGCATATAACGGCTCATCAGACTGCTGGCGGCCAGCATTTCGCGCATACCTACGGAGCGGCGCACGATGAAGGATTTGTTGACGCGCACGAGTTTCTCAATCCAAGGACGTATCAAGAGGTTGTCGCCGATAGCAATCTCAACCGTTGTGGGGAATCCGTTGCTGATGAGCAGGACGGAGAGGAAGGCGGAGTCGAGCACGATGTCGCGGTGGTTGGAGACAAAAGTATAGCCAACGGATTTCTCAGGCAGGGCCGTGGAGTCGAAGTCTATGCCATCGCTGCACCGCTTCAGCAGGTCGTACAGCAGGGGCAGGAAGAAGGTTCGCTGCACATCAAGGTTCGTCGGGCACTGCGCCAACTGCGCGCGCAAAACCTCGGGCGTGGCTTTCGGACCCATCACTTGCTGCACTACGGCAAGAAATTCTGCATCAGCCAGCAGTTCTTCAAAGACGGCGGGCAATTCTTCGGGACTGTAAGGACGGATGGCGTCGTATTCCTGTGGGATAATCATGGTATGGAGAGTTGAAGGTTTGGTAGGCGAAAACAAGAAAGGCCCTCAGCACTTCGCCAGCAAAGCAGGTAAGCGCCGTGGGCCCTTGTTGGAGTTTTTTAGGCGAAACGGCCTTCGATGATGTCGGAGAGCACGTCCTTGATGTCCAGACCCGCAGCGCGCACCTGCTGGGGGATAAAGCTGGTCACGGTCATACCGGGCGTGGTGTTGATTTCGAGGAGGTTGATTTGCTCGTTACCCTTCTCGCCGCTCAGGATATAGTCGATGCGAATGATACCGTAGCAGCCCAGCACCTGATAAATGCGGCGCGTCATCGCAGCCACACGGGCAGCCGTTTCGGGGGCAATGCGGGCGGGCGTTATCTCATCGACCTTGCCGTTGTACTTAGCGTCGTAGTCGAAGAACTCTTGCGTAGTGACCACTTCCGTAATGGGGAAGGTCACCACGTCGTTGCCCTTGCGGTAGCAGCCGCACGTGATTTCGGTGCCCGTCATTAGCTGCTCGGCCATCACTTCGTCGCTCTCGTGCATCGCCTTTTCGATGGCGGGCAGAAGGGCATCGGCGGTCTTCACCTTTGTCACACCAAAACTGCTGCCGCCCGCATTAGGCTTGACGAAGCAGGGAAGGCCCAGACGGTTCACCATCTCTTCAACCGAAGGCAGTTCCTCGCCCTTGCGCAGAAGGAGGGAATCGGCCACGTGGAGTTCGGGATAGGCGCGCAGGAAATTGTTGAGCGCAAACTTATTGAATGTCAATGCTTCCACCAGCACGTCACTGGTGCTATAGGGCATACCAATCAGGTCGAAGTAGCCCTGGAGGATGCCGTCCTCGCCCGGCGTGCCGTGGATGGTGATATAGGCGAAGTCGAAGGTGTGGCGGCCGTCGGTGGCTTGGAAGGAGAAGTCCTCCTTGCTCACGGGGCAGCGCTCCTCGCCATAGTGCGCGGTCCACGTTTGGCCGCACATTTCGACAACATATACGTTGTATTTCTCGTGGTCCATGAAGGAGAGGAGGCCCTCTGCGCTACGCATGGACACATCGTGCTCGGAGGAATCGCCTCCAGCTACAATAGCAATGGTCCTTTTCATTTTGTGTTGTATATATAAGGTGTGGCGCGCAGGCTCAGGGGCCGCAGCACGCCGTCAGTTCATTTCATAGCGGCGAAGTAGGCACGCCATTTCTCAATGAGTCCTTCCAGGTCGGGCGGAAGCGGGGCGGAGAAATCCATCTCCTTGCCCGTGCGCGGATGGCGGAAGCCGAGGGTGCGGGCGTGGAGGGCCTGACGCGGACACTGGGCAAAGCAGTTGCGGATAAAGGCAGCGTAGGCACCCGAGGTATTGCCGCGCAGGATGGTGGTACCGCCGTAGCGCTCGTCGGCAAAGAGCGGATGGCCCAGGTGCTTCATGTGCGCACGAATCTGGTGCGTGCGACCCGTCTCCAGCACGCATTCCACGAGCGTGACGTAGCCAAAATCTTCCAGCACACTATAGTGCGTCACGGCGTGCTTGCCGATGCCGCTCTGGGGGTCGAAGACGGCCATCTGCATACGGTCCTTGGGATGGCGGGCTATGTTGCCCTCGATGCGGCCCTGCTTCTCGGTGAATCCACCCCAGACGAGGGCGTTGTAGCGGCGGCGGGTGGTCTTGTTGAAGAACTGCACGCCGAGACTGGTCTTTGCTTCGGGCGTTTTGGCCACTACGAGCAGACCCGAGGTATCCTTGTCGATGCGATGCACAAGGCCCACAGCGGGGTCGTTGGGGTCGTAGTCGGGATTGTCGCGCAGGTGCCAGGCGATGGCATTGACGAGTGTGCCCGTGTAGTTACCGCAACCTGGATGCACCACCAGCCCCGCGGGCTTGTTGATAACGATCAGGTCGCTGTCTTCATAGACTATGTCGAGGGGTATGTCCTCGGGGAGGATGGTATTCTCATAGCGCGGACGATCCAGCAGGAGCGTGACCACATCGTGCGGTTTCACGCGGTAGTTGCTCTTGACGGGCTGGTCGTTCACATGGATAAAACCCGCGCGGGCCGCCATCTGGATGCGGTTGCGCGAGGTGTCGGGCAGGTGGTCGAGGAGGAATTTATCGACGCGCAAGAGTTGCTGCCCCTTGTCGGCCACCACGCGAAAATGCTCGTAGAGTCCGCCCTCGCCTTCTTCGTCCTCGTCCTCCTCGGAGAGGGAGGCGTCGGCATTGGAGGCTTCGGCACAGTCGGCAGATTGCAACGTGCCGAGCGCAGCTGCGTCCTTCGGCATGGCTTCCTGCTCGTCCACAGTTGCGCTCGGCATTGAGAGATTATTCTTCTTCATGTTCGACCACGTGCGCTTCGGTTTCAGCTTCTTCATAACCCACCTCTTCATGGTACGTATTGTACTCGGGTTCGTCCATGAAGGCATCGTAGTAGATACTGTCGCTACCGTTGTACGTCTCCTGGGTCGTACCATCGCTCAATACGATGGTGATCGGCGTCTTGACGGAAACGGGAGTGCCAGGCTTGACCACCTTGCCAGCGGCCTTGATTTGCAGCACCCAGTCGCGGGTTTCGCCCACTACGTATTCGGGAGGCGTCAACTGGAAGCCGAGATTCGTCAGAATGGCCTCAGCCTCCAGGCGCGGACAGTTGCCCACCACGCCCTCGGGGATTTTGACAATCGGATTGAGCGTATTGATGTGCACCTCAATGACACGGCCTTTCTTGACGAAGCCGCCCTTGGCCACGGACTGCATCACGATGGCGTTCTCGGGCATCTGCGAGCGGCAGGCTTTACCGATTACCTCCAAGCGCAGGCCAAGTGCCTCCATCTTCTTAGTGGCCACATCGAGGTTGACACCATAGAGGTCGGGCATCTCAATGTCGTCGCCGTGGTTCGTGTAAAGGTCAAGGCCGAAGTACACACCGATGCCCAGCAGCAGGGTGACTAGAATCATGCCAAGGCAGTTGAACATCACAACGGGACGAATCAACTTGCGGAAGAATTCCTTAATATTCATAATGGAAGGTATTAGCGCCATGGGCCTACAAAGCAGAGCCCCCTGAAAATGGCGTAGATAAGGGAGAATCAATATGCAATCTCAATGGCGGCATTTGCGCCATCAAAAAGAATGGAAGCAGCGGCCGCGCACCCAGCGGGCCTACCTGCGCCTGTATCGTGCAAAGGTAAGACAAAAAAACGAGAGCCCGCATACCTTCCAAGGGTTTTTAGCAAATCCCCACTCAAAAACCACGCGCTTGCACGCACATACACACATATCGTTGAAGAAATTAGCACTTAAAGGTCAGTAAACAAGAAATAAAGCGAATTGTTCACATATTTGGAAACATTCTATTATCTTTGCTGCGTAACGAGTAATGATATGAACGGATGAACGGACAACCGATAATGATTATACTCAGCGATGAGGCTAAAGCTTTTAGGTAGGTTCTATAAATTAGCAAATAAAACGTTATGGCAAAGATGAACTTCACACCAGCAGATGATATGAAAGACGAACTCTGGGGACCAGTAGGCACTCCAGAACGTGACGCAATGGAGGCACAGCTCAAGGAAGACATTCAAGCATACTTTGTGGGTGAAGCTATCAAAAAGGCTCGTATCAAACAGAACCTCACACAAGAAGAGCTGGGCGAAAGAGTCGGAGTAAAGCGCTCTCAAATATGCAAGTTGGAAAGCGGCAAGAGTTCTATCACGCTTTCTACAATGAGCAGAGTGTTCCAAGCACTTGGCATAGCCACAGCAACGCTTGACCTGGGAATAGGTGGCAAAGTAGCCTTGTGGTAACCCATGATTGCTTCATATGGATGTAGCTGCACGAATCGCAGGAGCTCCGGTATCTTTTGGTGCAGTGGGACACTGCATGTAACTAACAGGGCACGCATAGTGCGCGGAGGTTGAAGCACGCCCTGAAAGGGCAACCTGCACTTAGCCCAGGGCAGAGCGAAGCGGCGCCCTGGGTGAAGTCGTTCGTTTCAGGTTGCGCCCTGCAAGGGCAAAAGCGTAAT
>CAMBWV010000016.1 GCA_945871755.1 uncultured Bacteroidales bacterium | reverse complement strand
TTCGGGGCGCGCCGAATAGCACCCCTAGCCAGCAATAAACCACCTGAGTAGTTACTTTTTTAAAAACTTTCCCACAGAACAAACTCCCTACTCACACCTTGCAAGCAAGGTGCGGTACTTTCACGTTACCCCAATTCCTCTCCTCCAAAAGTAAAAAAAATGCAGCCTAGAAAATAAATATCTTTTAACTTTCAGACGCTCTGCATCGGCAAAAAAGCAACCTACAATAAGAAAAAAAATTCCGCAAACTCCAAGAAAAAAATTTCTCAGTAATGTAGAAAAATTTATCTCTGAGGTAAAAATGCGATTTTTTGGGGTAAAAAAAGAGGAGAAAACCCAGTATTTACGGGCTCTCTCCTCTTCGCTAATACAAAGATAATACATTTTCCCACGAAATCCAAATCGCTTTAACACTTCGCAACACTCCCTCAAATGTAAAATGCAGCGATTTGCAGCAGACGGGGGTTGGCGTATGTTATATTACGAGGGACTCGTGATTTCGTAGTTCTAGGATTTCTGATTACGGATTTTGTTCATGCTGGGAGTACGATTCCGAGGTGAGCAACGTACCGCACATAGCAACGTGCGATACATTGCACTTCCGCCGTTACGAAAAGAGACTATTGAGGACGTTCCATCTATTCTTTTGCCTTCACCGAAACGGTGTCCACCACCGTGCCGTAGCGGTCGAGCAGGGTGAGAAGGATGCGCTGCGCATTCACCTCCATGCAGAGTGCACCGATAGTATTTTTGCCTTCTGTCCAACGGCGCTTGATGAGGTCCTTATTCTCTCGCAAGGTGGAGGTGGTGCGGCCGCGCTCGTTGTCCGACGCTGACGTTTGTAGATAGACCGTACCGTTGGAACCGTCCGTAGTAAGCCCCTGATAGACAGCATCCGTACGTGCGTAGATATGATTGTTTCCTCCAAGTGCCAGGTCCACACCTAGTTCGTCGAAAGTTTCCGACCAACGGCTATAATCCATAGACTGGCCTGTGCGACCATTGAACCATTCGAAATGCTGGCACACCACCACATAGCGGGGCGGATGCTGACTGGCGCGGGCTTGACGAACCACTTGCCGCATCCACGCCTTGGCCTTCGAGATGTTTGCCGTGGTGCGGTTTGTCATACTGTTGAGCATGAGAAAGAGCACCTCGCCATAGCGGAAATGGTAGGTGAGGCGCTCGTCCTCTGGGAATCCGTTGGCGGGATAGTAGGTGGCATTGCGCGTGAAGTCATTCGAGCCCACGCCCTTCTCGCGGCCCATGTAGTCGTGGTTGCCCTGTACGCCTGCCCACATGAAGTTGCGAAACTGCCGTTCCTGGTAGAGGCGCTCCCAGAAGGACCACGAGCCGCCCCAGGCCACAACGTCGCCCAGATGAAGCACCCAGTCAATGGGGCGATACGCCTGCACGGTGTCTATCATGGTCATGGCAGATTGCAGACGGCGGCGCGAGGGCGTGTAGGAATGGAAGTCGGAGATGATGCAGCAATTCCACTCCATGGCACCAGCCGTCAGGAAGGAGTACACCTGCGAGAGCGGACGGCGATGACTATCCACGATGACATACTCGTAGCGCGTATTGGGATGGAGATGACGGAGCGTGACACCACACTTGATGAGGGTCGGAATCTCATAAACATCCTCCCCTCTTGCATTGCGGGAGAAGATGCTGTCGAAGGCCGTGCAGCGCGTGGCCAGTTCGGGAGGCAAATAGGTGGAGCGGCGCCACCCTTTCACACCTGCCAATCTGTACATCACGCCCGTACCAGCCGAGTCGGCGGCCCAACTGATACGCATCCCCGTGGAGGCATCGGCCGCAGGATTCGTCACGATGGTGCTAATGCGCTGCGCCACGGCTACCACGACACTTGCGAAGAGGAGCAGGGAGACGAGAAGGCGGATTCTCATAGGAGTTGTATGTAATCAGGTTCTACCTCAATGGCAGCACTCAGCAGTCCTTCCAGTTCGATAATCAACTGTTTCTTGCGCGAACCGCGGCGACTCATCAGTCGCCCTTCGTAGCCGTCGAGCGCACCACCAATGATGCGAATGGAGCGTCCGTAGATGGTGGGCGATACTTGCTCGGGCGTGAAGTATTGCACCCTGTCGGGCTGCTGACCAACGGCATGGAGGAAGTCGGCCATTTGGTCGTCGGGCACGACGACAGGATTGTTGTATCCCCCACCGCGCGCGAAATAGTAAATGAGCATGGGAATGCTTTCGACCACTGCATCCAAATGGTCGCGCGAGTCGTAAGCAAAGAGCAGGTCGGAGACGAAGGGCACCGTGCGCACCTCCTTGCGGCCATGATTCATGACAATCTTCTGGACAGTCGGGGTGAACACACGCTCAATATCATATTGGGGGTCTTGCAGCACTTGGTAGGCACGTTCTTTGGTATTCGGGCGCCGGAGGTCACGGAGGACATACCAGAGTTTCTTTTCCATGGATGGGGATGGGGTATGGAGATGGTGGAGATTCGTAGGGACTGGGAGGTGCGAGGGAAAGGGAAAGACAGCGACTAGTCGCGGCGGAAGATGTCGCGGGTATAGACCTTGTCGGCCACGTCGCTCAGGGCCTCGTCGAAGCGGTTGGCGATGATGGCTTTGCTCTGCGCCTTGAATTCGGCTAGGTCGCCAATGACCTTTGAGCCAAAGAAGAGCGTGCCCGGCTGGAGCGTGGGTTCGTAGATAATGATTTCTGCACCCTTGGCCTTGATGCGCTTCATAATACCCTGAATGGCCGACTGGCGGAAGTTGTCGGAATTGGATTTCATCGTGAGGCGATAGACGCCAATCGTGGGAGGCGTTTTGCCCGTGCCGCTTGCCGCATTCCACTCGTTGTTCTCGGAGTAGCCATACCAGCCCGCCTTGCGCAGGACAGCGTCGGCAATGTAATCCTTGCGGGTGCGGTTGCTCTCGACGATGGCCGACATCATCTGCTGGGGCACGTCGGCATAGTTGGCCAGGAGTTGCTTCGTATCCTTGGGCAGGCAGTAACCGCCGTAGCCGAAGGAGGGATTGTTGTAGTGCATACCAATGCGCGGGTCGAGGCCGATGCCTTCGATGATAGCGGCAGAATCCAGGCCCTTGACCTCAGCGTAGGTGTCGAGTTCGTTGAAGTAGCTGACGCGGAGTGCCAAGTAGGTATTGGCAAAGAGCTTGACCGCCTCGGCCTCCTTGAGTCCCATGAAGAGCACGGGCGTATCGGTGCGCTCAGCCCCTTCTACCAGCAACTGGGCAAAGGTGTGGGCAGCCGCTTCCAGTTCTTCGGGACGATTGACGGGGAAGAGTTTGGGCGTGCCGAGGATGATGCGGCTGGGATAGAGGTTGTCGTAGAGCGCCTTGCTCTCGCGCAGGAACTCAGGCGAGAAGAGCAGACGCAGGTCGGCACCGTAGCGCTCGTAGATACGCTGGCAGTAGCCCACGGGGATAGTACTCTTGATGACCATCACAGCCTGCGGATTGACACTCAGCACGAGATCGATGACATCTTCGATGTGGTGCGTATCGAAGAAGTTGCGCTGCGGGTCGTAGTTAGTGGGCGCAGCGATAACCACGAAGTCGGCATCGCGATAGGCAGAGGCGCCGTCGAGGGTGGCGGTGAGGCGCAGCGGTTTCTCGGCAAGGTATTTTTCGATGTATTCGTCCTGGATGGGCGACTCGCGATGATTGATTTTATCCACCTTCTCGGGCACAACGTCAACGGCAGTCACCTCGTGGTGCTGCGAAAGGAGGGTGGCAATACTCAGACCTACATAGCCTGTACCGGCTACGGCAATTTTCAGATTGGGGAACTCACGCATGGTGGTTATGCTTTGAAGTTATTATGCTATAAAAAGGGGTACAGAACGGGGAAATACGCGCGATTTCTGCGGTCTATCAGCAGCCTATTGGCCAGCCTATTCCCTATTCAAATCAGACAAAAGTACGAATTTATTCTAGTTTGAATCCTATGCAAGACAGAAATTTCGCAAATTCGGTGAATACGCACGGGGAGAGATAGGCAAATTCGGCAGATTTTTTGTACTTTTGCAAGTTGAGGTAGGCTCGACTTAATGTTTCAGAGGAAGATAAAACCTGCCTTGACAACTTGGCCACAGACCGCGCGGCTACTCTCAGGAATAGGCTCGCGCAGAAAGGTGGCCCAGTTTCTTCCCCCTTCCTAAAACTTTCCTAGACAACCAACCCTAATATGCAACATTTCTCTCTTGAGGAACTCAAAGATAAGGTCAGCGGTCCCATCTTCCAACTCATTGGTCAAGTGGCCGACGAACTCAATATGGAATGCTACGTCATTGGCGGCTACGTGCGCGATTTGCTGATGAACCGCCCGTCGAAAGATATTGACGTGGTGGTCAAAGGCAGCGGCATTGCCATTGCCGAGGCCGTCAAGGCGCGTATTGGCCACGGTGCGCACTTGTCGGTATTCCGCAACTTCGGCACAGCCCAACTGAAATGGAAGGGCCAGGAGGTGGAGTTTGTAGGTGCCCGCCGCGAAAGCTACACCCACGACTCGCGAAAACCTATCGTGGAGGACGGCACACTGGAGGACGACCAAAACCGCCGCGACTTCACCATCAACGCTCTGGCTATCTGCCTCAACCACGACCGCTTGGGCGAACTCGTTGACCCCTTCGGCGGTGTGATGGACATTGAGGACGGTATCATTGCCACGCCCCTCGACCCCGACATCACCTTCAGCGACGACCCGCTGCGCATGATGCGCTGTGTGCGCTTTGCCACAACACTGCATTTCCAGATTGAGGAGGAAACCTTCGAAGCCCTGGGACGCAACCGCGAGCGCATTAAGATTGTGAGTGCGGAGCGCATCATCGTGGAGCTCAACAAGATTATGATGAGCGACCAGCCCTCGCGCGGATTTGTGGAACTGCAACGGAGCGGCTTGCTCGAACTGATTCTGCCCGAAGTATCAGCGCTCGACGTGGTCGAAACCAAGAACGGCCGCTCGCACAAGAATAATTTCTACCATACGCTGGAGGTATTGGACAACGTGGCGCGGCTGAGCGACAACCTCTACCTGCGCTGGGCAGCCCTCTTGCACGACATCGGCAAACCCCTCTGCAAGCGCTGGGAACCCCTAGTGGGATGGACCTTCCACAACCACAACTACCTAGGTGCGAAACTCATCCAACCGCTCTTCCGCCGACTGAAACTGCCACTGGACGAGCGCATGAAGTACGTCAAGAAGCTCGTTGACCTCCACATGCGCCCCATCGCCATCGCCGACGACATCGTAACGGATAGCGCGGTGCGCCGCCTACTCTTCGAAGCGGGCGACGACATTGACGACCTCATGACCCTGTGCGAAGCAGACATCACCAGCCGTAACGAAACGAAGAAGCGCAACTTCCTCAACAACTTCAAACTCGTTCGCATCAAACTCAAGGATATTGAGGAGAAGGACCGCATCCGCAACTTCCAGCCTCCCGTGGATGGCGAAGAAATTATGCGCCTCTTCGGACTGACGCCCTGCCGCGAGATTGGCGTGCTCAAAACGGAACTAAAGGACGGCATCCTCGACGGGAAGATTCCCAACGAGCACGAGCCAGCCTTGGCCTTCGTCATCCAACGCGCCAGGGATTTGTTTCAGTTGGAAGTGAAGGAAACTCCTTCCAGCTGATACCGACATCTGTACTTACCTCCCCCCATCGTAACCCTAATCCCCTTCTACTATGACTCCCGAACAGATAGCCGACAACAAGGCCACCTTCATTGCACTCTGCCACGAGCATATCCATCGCGAAGGCATTGACAAACTGCTGGATTATCTAGAAACAACCGATTTCTATACAGCGCCCTCGTCCACCAACTACCACCTGAACGAGATGGGCGGCCTCTGCCAGCACTCCATCAATGTGTTCCACACAGCCTGCAAGGTGTATAAGTCCGTGATTGCCCCCGCCCTTGAGCAACCCGATACGCCGTTCAGCGAACCGATAAGTATGGAGAGCATCGCCATCGCCACCCTCCTGCACGACCTGTGCAAGACCAAACTCTACCACCAAAAGGAAAAATGGAAGAAGGACGAGACGGGACGCTGGGTGAGTTATCCTGGCTATGAAGTGAAGGACGATTTCCCCTTCGGCCACGGCGAGAAGTCTTGCCTGATTCTCAACTGGTTCATTCGCCTCAAGCAAGAGGAATTGCTGGCCATCCGCTGGCACATGGGTATGTTTGACATGGCGGAAGCAGGCTCCGCCTCGCGCTATGCCTTTTACGCTGCCATGGAAAAGTGCCCGTTGGTCAGCCTCCTCCAGGTGGCCGACCTACTATCCTCCAACTGCTTGGAGAAAACGACTAAATATTAACCCATGATTTATCCCGATAATTTTGAAAAGAAAATAGGATTCTCCGATATCCGTACCCAAATCAAAGGACGCTGTATGTCCGTGCTGGGAACGGAATGGGTGGACCGCCATCTGCAATTCAGCCGACACTTCCTCGAAGTGCAGGAATCGCTGCGCCGCGTGAGCGAGTTTGCCCAATTCATGCAGGAGGAGGACGATGTGTATGAGGAGCACTTCTTTGACGTGC
The DNA here is from genome assembly GCA_945871755.1 of uncultured Bacteroidales bacterium. GTDB lineage: Bacteria > Bacteroidota > Bacteroidia > Bacteroidales > Bacteroidaceae > Alloprevotella. The sequence continues at coordinate 3,177 of CAMBWV010000016.1, read as the reverse complement.
GCCAACCGCTGTTGCGCATCCGCCCCGAGCGCACCTATATGGAAGAGATAGACCTCTTCGACCTCAAACGCTCGCTGGCCACCGTCGTTGCTCTGGTGGATTTCTTCCGTCGCGACAACGAGGATAACGAAGAGGCGGACGAGGAAAACGAAGAGCCCAACGACAATACGCCTACCGATTCTCCCGACGCCCACCCCTATCCGGCCCTCTTCCGCCTGACGGAGGGCGTACATACCTTTCCGCAAATCATTCGCCGCATTGACGAAACGCTCAATAAATATGGCAAGGTGAAGGACACGGCTTCCAGCGAACTCCTGTCTATTCGCCACACGATGGAGGTGACGGTGCGAAGCATCTCCCACTCGTTGCGCAGCATCATTGCCGAGGCGCAGAGCGAAGGATATATCGACCGCGACGTCAGCCCTACCCTGCGAGATGGCCGATTAGTCATTCCCGTTGCGCCCTCCCTAAAACGCAAAATAAAAGGTATCATCCACGATGAATCGGCCACGGGCAAAACGGTATTTATTGAACCGACGGCCGTGGTTGAAGCCAACAATAAAATCCGCGAACTCAAGGCTGCCGAGAAGCGCGAGATTATCCGCATCCTTCAGGAACTGACCGCTGTCATCCGTCCGCACGTGGACGAGATTCTTGGTTCCTTGCAATTTCTCGCGCAGGTTGACTTCCTGCGCGCTGCGGCCATCTGGTCCGAACAGATGGAAGCCTGCGTGCCCAAACTCGTCAAGTATCCCACACTGGATTGGCGCGTGGCCAAGCATCCGCTGCTCAACCTGTCGCTCCGCAAGCACGGCCGCGAGATTGTGCCACTCGATATCCAACTGAAGGACGGCCAGCGCATCCTCCTTATCTCGGGACCGAATGCTGGCGGCAAGTCTGTCTGTCTGAAAACTGTGGGTCTGCTGCAATACATGTTGCAATGCGGCCTGCCGATTCCCGTTCATCCCGACAGCACAGCGGGCATCTTCGACGACCTCTTCATAGACATCGGCGACGAGCAAAGCATTGAGGACGACCTGAGCACCTACTCCAGCCACCTGCTCAACATGAAGCAGATGATGCGCCATTGCGGCACGCGCTCCTTGATTCTGATTGACGAATTTGGCGGCGGCACCGAGCCGCAAATCGGTGGCGCGCTGGCCGAAGCCATCCTCCACCAATTTGTCCGACTGTCCACCTACGGTATCATTACGACCCACTATCAGAACCTGAAGAGTTTTGCCCAAAGCCACACCTCGGTGGTCAACGGCGCCATGCTCTACGACCGCACCCACATGCAGCCGCTCTACCTCCTCCAGATAGGCAATCCGGGCAGCTCCTTCGCCATTGAGATTGCCCGTAAGATAGGAATTCCCGAGGAGGTTATCGCCTACGCCACGAATATTGTAGGACAGGATTACGTCATGTCTGACAAATATCTCCAGGACATCGTGCGCGACAAGATGTACTGGGAAAACAAGCGCCGCAATATTCATAGACGCGAGAAGCAACTGGAGGACTCCATCGCCAGCTACGAGCACGAAATGGTTTCCTTCCAAGAGGAGCGAAAGGCGGTAATGGCACAGGCGAAGGAGGAAGCCAAAGCCTTGCTCCAAGAATCAAATGCCAAAATCGAGAATACCATCCGCGAAATCCGTGAGGCCCAAGCCGACAAAGAGCGTACCCGCGAAGCACGCCGCAAACTGGGAGAGTTTAAGGAGGAAGCCCTCAATATGACCGAGGAGGACGATGCCATTGCTCGCAAGATTGCCAAAATCAAACGCCGACAGGAGCGCAAACTCCAAGCCAAGAAGCATCAGGAACAGCCCAATGGCCTCGGTGCACTGGTCGGCGCGCTCGGACAAGCGGCGGCAAATACCTTGGCTGCGGCAACTACGGCCGAGAAGCCTAAGAAACTGGTTGCGGGCAACTATGTCCGCATCAAGGGCCAGCACTCCGTAGGGCAGATTGCTGAGGTGGGCCCGCGCACGGCCAAGGTGCTCTTCGGCGTGATGTACACTACGGTGCCGCTCAACCGCCTGGAGCCTGCCGAGAAACCGCAAGTGGACACGGTCTCGAAAGTTTCGACCTTCATCAGCCGCGAAACGCGCGACGCAATGCACGAGAAGAAGCTCAACTTCCGCCCCGAGATTGATTTGCGCGGTATGCGAGCCGACGAGGCTCTCACGGCCACAGCCTATTTCATTGACGACGCCATCCAGTGCGAGCAATCCCGCGTGCGCATCCTTCACGGCACAGGCACGGGCGCACTCCGAACCCTCGTGCGCAACTACCTCGGCACTGTCAATGGCGTACGCCGCTTCCACGATGAGCATGTGCAGTTTGGCGGCGCTGGCATCACCGTGGTGGAACTGGAATAAAGTCACGCTTCTACTCCCCTAGTACCCTAACCCTATTATATATATAAGGTGCTTACCAAGAATCAACAAAAGTACATCCGTTCGCTTTCGCTGAAGAAGAATCGCGATGCTGACCACGTCTTTCTCGCCGAAGGAAGCAAGGTTGTCGGCGACCTGCTGGGCCACTTCCCTTGCAAACTGCTGGCTGGCCCCGACCGTTTCCTCCGTTCCCATGGCAAGAAGGCAGAGAATTGTGTGCTGGCCACTGAGGAAGAAATCGCACGTGCCTCATTGCTGAAATCACCCCGCGAAGTCCTTGCTCTTTTTGACCAGACGCCTCTGCACGACGTGCTCTCCGAGGAAGCCTTGCGAGAGTTGCCCACGCGCGAGCTCGTACTCCTTTTGGACGATGTGCAGGACCCAGGCAATCTCGGCACGATACTCCGTCTGGCCGACTGGTTCGGCATTCACCACGTCGTCTGTTCCCTCCACACAGCCGATGTCTTCTCGCCGAAAGTCGTACAAGCCACCATGGGTAGTTTGGCTCGAGTGCGAGTGCACTACCTCGACCCGCTGGAATACGTCAGCGAACTGCCGTCGGACACGCCCGTGTATGGCACCTTCCTAGATGGCAAGAATATCTACGACGAACAACTCACCGACAAGGGCATCCTCGTCATGGGCAACGAGGGTAAAGGTATCTCGGAAGCCCTAGCCGAATCTATCACCCACCGCTTATACATCCCCAACTACCCCATCGGCACACCGACAGGCGAAAGCCTCAACGTAGCCATTGCCACCGCCGTGACGTGCGCTG
>CAMBWV010000015.1 GCA_945871755.1 uncultured Bacteroidales bacterium | reverse complement strand
AGGCCGACCTGCGCCGTCGCATTGAAAACATCCTGCTGGGCTATACCTACGAGGGAAAGCCCTTTACCGTTCGCGACTTGGGCGTGGCAGGCTCCATCATGGTGCTCCTCAAGGACGCTATCCAGCCCAACCTCGTACAGACCACCGAAAACACGCCCGCAGTGGTTCACGGCGGACCTTTCGCCAACATCGCCCACGGCTGCAACTCGCTCCTGGCCACTAAGATGGCCCTCAGCCATAGCGAATACACCATCACGGAGGCGGGCTTCGGCGCTGACCTCGGCGCTGAGAAATTCTACAATATCCTCTGCCGCAAGAGCGGTCTGCAACCTGCGCTCACGGTCATCGTGGCCACCGCACAGGGCCTGAAGATGCACGGCGGCGTGGCCCTCGACGCTATCAAGGAACCCAACATGGATGGTCTGCGCAAGGGCCTTGAAAACCTAGACCGCCATGTGCAGAACCTTCGCTCGTTTGGACAGAGCGTAGTCGTCGTGTTCAACCGTTTCGCCACGGACACCGATGAAGAGATGGCCCTGCTTCGCCACCACTGCGAGGCCGAACTCGGTCTGCCCTTCGTCATCAACAATGCCTATGCCGAGGGCGGCGAAGGCGCAGTGGAGATGGCGCAACTCGTGGTTGATACCATCGAGAAGCATCCCTCGCAGCCCCTCGCCTTCACCTACGCCGACGACGACACCATCCAGCGCAAGATTGAGCGTGTGGCCCAGCAAATCTACGGTGCCGAAGGTGTTGACTTCGCCAAGCCTGCCCTCAACCGCATCCGCCTGGCCGAAGCCCACGGTATGTCAGCCTTCCCCGTCTGCATAGCCAAGACGCAATTCTCCTTCTCTGCCGATGCCAAGCAATACGGCGTGGCCAAGAATTTCCGCATCCAAATCAAGGACGTTGTCCTCAATGCAGGTGCCGAAATGATTGTAGCCATAGCTGGCGAAATCCTCCGCATGCCTGGCCTGCCCCGCGACCCGCAAGCCAACCACATTGACTACGTGGACGGCGAGATTGTCGGTCTGAGTTAACGGCTCATTGCCATGAAATGTACCGCACGTTGCTTGCAACGTGTGGCTCCGCGGACAATGGATTGTTTCCGCCTTATTATATAGGTAAATCTTCCATATTGCGCGGAGCCACACGTTGCGAGCAACGTGCGGTACATTGCGTTTTCAATGAGAACAAACTCCGTACTCACACCTTAGAGCAAGCAACGTGCGGTACATTGTATTAGCAATGAGTGCGAACTCCGTACTCACGCCTTCTTGATGATTCTTTTATTGTTCTCGTTCTCGCCAAATTTCGTCTGCCAAATATTTCTCGCTTCGGCAATGAAGGTCGGCAATGCCTTCTTCGAGAAGGGGCAGAAGCGGAGAATTGTAGAAAATATCCATGGCTTCTTCAAGGCTCACGCTGTGCATCTCGCTAATCTCGTTGATGATTCGTGCGTACTTTGCCTCCAGTATTGCATGGTAGGCTTCATCGTGCATAGTATTCATAGGCGTTGAGAACTTTTGAAGATTAAGGTAGGTTCTATAAATTAGTTTCAAAGGTTGGTTGGTGTTTCTATTTGGCTTGGATGTCTTTCCGCCTCTCGCACCGTATCTTTTTGTTTTTCATTCAGTCACGTAGCCCGCTACGCTCCTTCATGGAAAACAAAAACCTACGGCACGATAGCCAAAAATCCATCGCAAGCTAATTTATAGAACCTACCTAAACATTCGTTGAGTACCTGCTGCGTGCGGATGCAAATCTGGTTGTTGGGCTTCTCAAAGATAAGGCGACGAAGGCATTCCTCTTTTGAAATGTCGCCTGCAAAATAGAGGTCAACGGTACGGAATACTTTATCGTTGGCTATGCCGCCAATAACTATATCATAGTCACCAATGATTTTCCCTCGACGACATTCTGTGACGAAGTCAAGCCATGCTTCATTGTAATGCTTGAACTCAATGATTCTCCATTGGCTGAGGTCATCAGCAAGTTCGTAGGTGTTGAGGAAGGCTTCTTTGCCACGATAGGTAAAGCGTGCTCCATATTTCACAGCCTGTTCTTGTAAGGTGGTGACATAGAATCCTGGGCCGAAATCAAGGAAAGCTCGACTATGCTTTGTGTCGGGAGATTCCACGACAACAGTTGATGCGTGATATACTTTCATTATGCCAACACTCCTTTCTCCCTCATGTATTCGGTGAGGTCTTCCATAAGATACTCCTTGCTAAAGGTGTGGAGCACATCGTAACTGGGTATGATATACCCATTCAGGATGTCTGATTGCTTCAGGCGACGATACACCTCTGTGGCACTCATGTTTAATCGGCGTGCGAGGTTGCCGATGCAGTAAGTTATGAAATCGATGTTATTGCTATTCATGTTGTCATTTATCCTATGCTTATTGTTTGCCAACAAAAGTACAAAAAGAAAAGCATACAATCTTTATTTGTCTAGCCGATTTGTAAAAAATCAATGAAGGAGTAGATGCGGGGGTAGGTAGTTTGTAAGCAGATTTGGTCTGTCCACAAGAAATACTTCTGCAGAGGAGCAATCTGTGAATCTTGGAAGATTTTTCTAACCTTCTGATATTTAGCGCGTATATTGTTTCAAGGAATAGGTCATAGGATGAAACTGTGAGTTTCATGGGATGAAACTGTGTGTTTCAAGGGATGAAACTGTGAGTTTCATAGGATGAAACTGTGCGTTTCATGGGATGAAACTGTGAGTTTCATAGGATGAAACTGTGTGTATCACGGGCTTCGTCTGTACTCACACCTTGCAAGCAAGGTGCGGTACATTTCTCACCAATGAAACGGGCTTAACGAAAGTGGTTGAGCTTGAGCATAGGATTCTTGAAACGGTCAATTTTAGGCGCAAGTCGGCTGCTTTCGGATGGTTACCTTTGATAGATGGCGGTCTTGATGCGCGGTCTTGATATTCATTTCAGGGTAGTTTCTAAAAAATCAGCTTGCGATGTGTTTACGACACGATAGCCGTAAATACATCGCAAGCTGATTTCATAGAAAAACTACCTATGCCCCCTTTTCTAGGCTATGGCATTCTTGCGGATGGGCCTTATTTTGACGTGACTGTGGCCGCTGTGCTCGTGGTGCTGACCTCGGGGGTAATCCAGAAGACGGGCGTGTCGGTTGTGCTCTTCACGATGATGCTGGCTGAGGTAGGTTCGCTGGTTCCTTGCTTCATGGTGATGCTGCCTGTGCCGAGGTTGGGGGCTGTGAGGAGCGAGAGGCTGTTGCTCACGTTCTTCTCGAAGCGGTAGGTGCAGATGGCTTCGCCGCTGGTGTTGCAGCTGGAGGGCGAGCTGCCTAGGTAGTAGCCTTGCGAGGCCGAACCGATGCTCGAGCTGCTGCTGCCACCGCCGCCCTGGCCACTTCCACGCGTTCGTCGTTGGTCTTCGTGATGACCAGCCCCGAAACGGCATCGTCGGCACTGAGTGTCAGGGGCAGGACGGCGAGAAGAAGGATGAAGGAGAACTTTCTCATAATTGAAGTTGTTTGTGAGGTGGAGGGCAAGGGGGACAGGTTGCCCTTGTCGCTCTGCGATGGGAGATTATTTGCCGATGATTCGCTTCTCAATAAATTGGAAGACCTGCTCCTTGTAGAGGTCGCCAATGGGGAGTTCCTGATTGCGGTCGAGGAAGATGCGGCCGCGCGATACGCTCTTGATGTGCGTCATGTTGACAATGTAGGAGCGGTGGATGCGGAGGAAACTCTCGGGCGGCAGCAGGAGAATCATATTCTTGAGGCTCATGAGGGCCATGTGGGAGGTGCCGTCCTTCAAGTAGAGTTTGAGGTATTCGCTCTGGGACTCAATATAGACGATGTCGGTCAGCAGGATGCGGATATAGTTGTAGCCATCCTTGACGAAGAGGATGTTGTTGTCCGAAGAGGCTGGGGTTGTGGGCGTGGCGGCTGCCTGCAAGTGCGCAGCCTGTCGGAGTTCGTATTGCTCCTTGACCTTGGCTGCCGCGCGCTGGAACTCGGGTTGGCCGAAGGGTTTGAGCAGGTAGTCAACAGCACCGACCTTGTACCCATCAACGGCATATTGTCCATAGGCTGTGGTGAAGACAACGATGGGCTGCTCGCGCAGGGATTCGATAAACTTCATTCCCGAGAGGTCGGGCATATTGATGTCGGTGAAGATGGCATCGATGGGCTGCTGTTCCATAGTCTGCATGGCCTCAAAGGCACTGTCGCACGCCGCCACCAGTTCAAAATAGGGCGTTCGGCTGACCATCTCTGCAATCTGCTGAAGGGCCAGCGGCTCATCATCTATGACGATAACTTTGATCATGGTGTGGAGATTGGGAGGGTGAGTTCTATGGAATAGGTGTTGGGGTTCGTGTCGTTGATGGTGAGTGTGTAGCGGTCGTCATAGAGGAGGTCGAGCCGCTTGCGCACATTCTGTAGTCCGATGCCGTCGGCCTTCTTCTTACTTTGCTCGGTATGCTTGTCGGTCTGCTCGTGGCGGCTGTTGATGCACTGGAAGAGCAGATGGCGACCATCGTCCGTCAGTTGCAGACTGGCATGTACGTACGACGAATGGCGATAACTAATGCCGTGCTTGAAGGCGTTTTCGATGAAGGTGGCAAAGATGAGGGGCGGCACCTGCATTGTGGGCACGTCGCCTTCGAGCGTACGAAATTGTATATCAACTTTGTTGCTATAGCGCAGGCGTACGAGTTGGAAATACACATCAAGTGCTTCAAGGTCCTTGGCGAGCGGCACCATTGTTTCGTTGCCATGGTAGAGGGCATAGCGCATGAGGCAGGAGAGTTGTACGATGGCGCGTTTCGTCCGCTCGCTGTCAATGTCCACCAGGGCGTGGATATTGTTGAGCGTGTTCATGAGGAAGTGTGGATTGATTTGCTGGCGCAGATGCTCCAGTTCGCGCTCCAGATTGAGGCGCTCGAGGAGGAGCAACCTTTGTCCCATCATCTGCTGTCTGCGCCAAGCTACGATGCCAAAGTCCACGCCCATCATTAGGGCGGCGATAACCAATTTCGCCAGTATGGGGGCGGGCAACGGGCCGTGTTTCTTGCGAGGCTTGAAATGCTGGCGTTGCTTCTCATGGATGTCGCGGGGTTCGCCATTGATGGCACGTGAATCCTCGTTGTCTTTGCGTGGTCCGTCATCGCGGAAAGGTTTCTCGCCATCCTTTTCCCGCGGTCCAAACTGGGGCGGTGGCGCTTCGTTCTTGAATGGTTGATCTTTGTGGAAGGGGGCGAGAAACGGGTTTCTGGGCCCTAGGGACATCAGGAAAGCACCAAAGGCAATGAGCAGCGGCAGATAGCAGAGGGCGTATAGTTTGAATCTTCGCTGATAGACCAACTGGGGCAGCATCCAATAGTGGTGGATGAGGAAGAGGACGAGGAACCCCGCCTCGTAGGACCAGATGTGGGTCAATTCCTGCCAGTCCACTTCCGAATCTATGATAGATTCTTCATAGAGCATGTAGAGTGGGGCGGAGGCAAAGACCAACACCCAAATCAAGAGGATAACGAGGTTTTTCTTATAGGAAGGCTTGATTCTCATATTGCAAATTTGGGTAATTTCTTGCTGCTTGCCAAGGATTTTCAGCGAAAGGCTGGGATTTTTCAGCGGAGCGGAGATGCTGCTGGGGGCTGGACTCTCTGGATTTTCTAGAATCTCTAGATTTTCTAGAATTTCTAGGTTTTCTAGAATCTCTAGAATCTCTAGAATTTCTAGAACTGCTAGATAATCCATCAGCTGGCTGGGGCTGCCTGCGCGCCTCAAGAAAACACCGAGGCCGCACAAACGTGCGGCCTCGGGAATATGCGCTGATGCTATCCGCTATTTCAGCGGGCTAATGCGCAACTTATATGTGAGCGTCTGCTGCGGCACACGGTACTGGGGCAGGGTGTTGACGTCCTGACCGCAGGAGGCGTTGCCTACGCCGCGGGTCCAGGCATCCAGGTGGAGGACCGTGTAGGGGCGCTTCGTGAGTTCCCAGATGTGGTTGCAGTTCATCAGGTCGGCATCCGTATAGCGCAGGGCCGAGAAGGCCACTTGGCCTTCCGTCTCAATCTTCACGCCCTCGCCCTGCTTGTTGCGCAGGATGAGTTCGCGCAGACCTTCGCGGCCACCTGTGCTCTGGGGCTTGGCGTAGTGTACGAGCATCTTGTCAACTGTGGTGTGGTAGCGGCCGATGGTGGCGCCGTCCTTGCGGTCGCAGTAGTTTTCCATCGGGCCGTAGGCGTAGTAATCCACTTGGTCGTAGGTGCTGTCGATGGCGCAGACGAGGCCAGCGCGGCGCACCTCACCGTTCTTCGGGTTGAAGCGGGCCACGATGTCCACCATGCCCTGGGGATAGAGGATGTAGTCCACCTCGGTGGCGCAGATGCTACCGTCGCGGCGCGTCTTGATGACGGTGAGTCCGTTCTCCTCGGTCACCTGCACGGTGGCGTTGCCCGTCAGTCCGTTGTCGGTGTTGGTGAAACGGTCGTTCTCAATCCAGCGGTGGTTGTCGTAGATGAAACCTTCGCGGTTGGCCACGACATTCTTGCCGTTGAAGGCCAGGGATTGCAGTTGGCCCGTAGCGTTGTCAATGCAGATGGCCATGTTGCTGTTGAAGAGGCGCGTCTCGTGCATGGCGAGGGTTTGCCCCCACTTGTTGTCGCCCTTGCCAGCGATGGCGGGCAATGCCGTGCGCTCGTTGAGCGTGAACTGTGCCTGAGCCACGGAATGGCCAGCCTTGCAGAAGGTCTGGTCTTTCTTATAGACCACGCGGAGGTTGAGGAGCACCTCGTTGCCTTTCGCGCTGTTCTTCTGGAGATTTGCCTTGGGCAGTTTTAGGCTGATTTCCTGCTGCTCTCCAGCGGCGATGGCGGGAAGGGCAAGGCGCTTGGTGGCTGCCACACGTCCGTTGAGCACTACGTCGTACACCAGTTCGTACTGGCTGAGGTCGTGGAAGTTGTAGGTATTCTTCAGCAGGACAACCGCTTGGTTCTTCTCCTTATCTACCTGCTTGAGTTCGAACTTCACAAACTGATGGGCGGCCTTCACCTCAGCCAGTTTGGGACTCTCCTCGCGGGTGGCGGGGATGATACCGTTGGAGCAGAAGTTGCCCTGGTGGGGTCCGGGAAAATCGTAGCCCGTGCGGAGACGATATACACCCTGCTTGATTTCGCGGGGCTCGTAGATGGCCTGGTCCACCCAGTCCCAGATGCAACCGCCAATGCAGGAGTTGCTGCCTTCAATAATGTCCCAATATTCCTTCAGGTTGCCGATGGCGTTACCCATGGCGTGGGCGTATTCGCAGATGAACATAGGCTTGTCGAGGTTGCTCGTGTTCTGATTCATCCAGGCCATGCCGGGGTACATCTTCGAGTAGAAATCGGAGAAGCGTCCGCCGCCGTAGTTGCCGTTGGAGCGTGTGCCTTCGTAGTGAACGGGACGCGAATCCAGGGCTTTGGCTTTGTTGTAGCATGCGCCGAAGTTCTCGCCGTTGCCAGCCTCGTTGCCGAGGCTCCACATGATGACGGAGGCGCGGTTGCGGTCGCGCTTCACCATACGTTCGATGCGGTCTTCGAAGGCGGGAATCCACGACTTGCGGTCCGAAATGCTCTGGTTGGCGTGGTCCTCAAGGTCAGCTTCGTCCACGCAGTAGAGGCCGTAGTGGTCAAACATGGCATACATGCGAGCGGCGTTGGGATAGTGGGAGGTGCGGACCGTGTTGATGTTGTTCTGCTTCATGAGCAGCACATCGCGGAGCATGGATTCCGTGCGTACGGCGCGGCCATAGACGGGGTCGGTGTCGTGGCGGTTGGTGCCCTTGAAGAAGACGCGCTTGCCGTTGATATAGACCAGCGAATTGCGGATTTCCACCGAGCGGAAGCCCACCTTGTCGGAGAAGGCCATTTCCTCGTTGCCCATCTCGTCCTTCTGCACCACGTGAACGGTGTAGAGGTTCGGAGTTTCGGCGCTCCACAGTTTCGGCTGCTTCAAGGTAAACTTCATGCCGCACTCTGTCGTGCCATGGCGATAGAAGACGGGCTCCACGGTGGCCTTGTCCATCAGCGTGCCGTTGGGATGGTAGAGCGAAACCTCCACCGTCTTCTTGCCTTCTTGCGGTTCGCCTTTGCTGCCAAAGGTCAGGGCAATGTTGAGTGTGGCTTCCTGATAGTTGTTGCGGAGTTCGGTGGTGAAATAGTGGTCGCGGATGCTCAACTGGGGCACGTTGTAGAGATACACATCGCGGAAGATACCGCTCATGCGGAACATATCCTGACACTCCAGATACGAACCGTCGCTCCAGCGGAACACCTGCACGGCCAGGGTGTTCTCGCCCTTGTGCAGGAAGTCCGTCAGGTCAAACTCGGCCACGTTGTTGGCGCCCTGCGTGTAGCCCACGTATTGTCCGTTGAGCCAAACGAAGGCCGCGCTGTAGATGCCGCCGAAATGGATGAGCGTGCGGCGGCCGTCCCAGTTGTCGGGAACCTGGAAGGTGCGCACGTAGGAGCCCACGGGGTTGATGCCGTAGTTGGCGCCGCCGTCATTGAAACCAGGGCGGGCCTTGATGTAGGGCGGCGTGTTGGAGTGGGGGTACTCCACATTGGCATAGATGGGGCGGTCGTAGCCCTGCATCTCCCAGTTGGAGGGAACGGGAATGGTGTCCCAGGCGCTCACGTCGTAGCCTTCCTTCCAGAAGTCCATCGGTCGCTGCGAGGGCTCGCTGACGAAGTGGAAGCGCCACGTGCCGTTGAGCGAGAGGTAGCGATTGTTGACGGGCGTGGTCCAGGGCGTCTTGTAGTACGCCTTGTCGGCCAGCATCGCCTGCTCGCTCTCGTAGGGCATGTAGGTGGCTACGGCCGGCTCCTTGTTTTCGGCGAAGATGGTCTCGTCCTCCCAGTAGGGTGCCTGAATCTTGGGCTTCTCCACCGTTTCAAAGGTGAACCACGCCGTCTGGTCCTGGAGGTTCATGGGCACGGCTTTGAGTTGGCCGCCGCGCAGGGCGTACATATTCTGCTGCTTGCCCTTGTTGGCACTCTGGATGACGTAGGTGTCGGCCTTGTCGGGCACGGGCACGAAGTGGAAGCGGGCGTTGTTCCACTGGCCTACGGTGGCGGGCCACTGCAGGAGGTAGTCGATGGAGGCGTTGTCACCGCCGTCGTCGAAGTTCTGGCCATAGAAGGCATTCTCGACGGCGAAGGTGAAGAGGTCAATCGTCTTGATATTCCAGAACTGTCCGCGGTTTTCCTTGCCCACCGTCTCGGCCACGATGCGCGCATTGTTTTCGCCCGAGTCGCCGTTGCCCAATACGAGTTTGGGCTGGGCCGCGCTGCGAATGCGATAGGTCAGCGCATCGTCGAAGCCAGCCGCTTCGGCTGCGCGGATGTTGAAGTGTGCGCCCTTGGTCTGAGCCGCCTGCGCCTTGGGGATGGTGGTGAAGCTGCCATCCTTGGCAACGGCCAGCACCACGCTGGGGTTGTTGGTCGGGATGAGCAGGTCGCCCTCCACCTTCCAAAGTTGTGCTTCGTCCGAACCGTTGTTCTCGCCCAGTTCCACGAGAACTGCGTCCACGCGGAGGGCCTGATTGGTCACGGGGTTGATGATGCGCCACGAGCCCGAGAGCTCGCTGAGTTTCCAGTACTGACCCGTGTTTTCCTTGTTGAGTGCGCCCGAAGTGAGTGCGCCATTCTGGTTAATGGTCAATACCTGCGACGCCTTGTCCTTGGTCGCAATGTGGTAGAGCTTCCCTTGCTGGAAGGCTACCTGCGCCAATGCG
>CAMBWV010000014.1 GCA_945871755.1 uncultured Bacteroidales bacterium | reverse complement strand
ATCTCCAACTACGGCGACGACTTCCACGCTCGTCCTACGATTGCCAACTAATCTTGGATTTTATTCCTTATATAATAAGGGGTGGCGATATTCTCGCTGCCCCTTATTTTTATGGTATTATCTAGATAGCCTTTCGCGTGTTGCTCGTAAGGAATTGGTAAAGCAGTTGCAGCCCATGGCATACTCGTTCCAGTCACAGAAATACCAAAGCGGCTTTACATTTATGGTGTTTTGGAGGATATTTTATGTGGTATGGAGCACGCGCACGGCGCTCTGGCTTGTTTATCAAGAAAAATAATAGTATTTTTGCCACACTATGGTTATGAACAAGCAGAAAAACAAGCAATATCCAAGCGGCAAATCCCAACGCACGGGCAAAAAAGTTTCCGAAGAAGCTGAATTTATTGACAACACGCCGCAGCGCAAGCAGTTCGGTCAGCTGCCGCAGGCTTGGCGCGAGGACATACGTCAAGCCTTGGAGGTGATGCAGCGCGGAGGTATTATCCTCTACCCTACGGATACGATATGGGGAATCGGTTGTGATGCCACAAATGCCGAGGCTGTGGCGCGCGTCTTTGCCATCAAACGGCGCGAAGATGCCAAAGCGTTGATTTCCCTGGTAGATTCGCCCGCCAAGGTTCAAGGTTGCGTGCGGGAAATGCCCGATGTGGCTTGGGACCTCATTGAGCTGGCCACCCGTCCACTGACGATTATTTACGATGGCGCACAGTTTTTGGCCCCGAACCTTATGGCCGAAGATGGCAGTGCGGCTCTGCGCGTGACGAACGAACCTTTCAGCCACGAACTCTGCTTGCGGATGAAGCGTCCTATCGTTTCCACTTCTGCCAATATCAGTGGCGAAGCCGCGCCCCAATGTTTCGCCGATATTTCTCCCGAAATCATCCAGCAGGTGGACTACGTTTGTACATCGCGTCGCGAGGAGCGCGAGAATCCGCCTGCTTCCAGTATTATCAAACTTGGTGTTGGCGGACAGATTCAGATTATCCGCAAATAAATTTCCCCGAGGCCTCGTTTCAACGGGCAAATAGCCCTTGCTCCCAGATTTTCTCATAGCGCAGAAAGCCTTTGAGCCCTAGTTTTCTCAACGGCAAGAAGCCCAGACTGTCTAATCTTCTACCGCATGAATCCCATTGAGCGTCTAGCCACATGGGTCGTCCAGCACCTGACGAAGGGACAGTATCTGCTGTTGCTTAGTTTGCTTGTCGGCGTGTTCACAGCCTTTGCCGCGCAACTGCTCAAAACCTTGATTCACGAGATAGAGCACCTGCTGACCTCACAGTTTGACGCTACGCAAGCCAACTGGCTCTTCCTCGTTTATCCCGTTGTCGGTATTCTGCTGACGGCCCTGTTTATCAAATACATTGTGCGCGACAACATCGGCCATGGTGTGACGAAGATTCTCTATGCCATCTCGCGCAAGCAGGGCCTTATCCTTCGTCACAACACATGGTCCAGCCTCATCGCCTCGGCCGTAACCATTGGTTTTGGTGGTTCCGTCGGAGCCGAATCGCCGATTGTGCTGACGGGCTCTGCCATCGGCAGCAACCTTGGCCGCATCTTTCATCGTGACCACAAGACGCTCATGCTCCTCATTGGCTGCGGTGCTTCGGGCGCTGTGGCCGGCATCTTCAAGGCTCCGATTGCTGGTCTTGTCTTTACCCTAGAAGTTCTGATGATTGACCTCACGATGGCCTCGCTCTTGCCTTTACTCATCAGCTGCCTGACGGCCACGTGTATCACTTATGCTTGGACGGGCAGCGGAGCCATGTTCCAGTTTGAATTGGCCGAGCCCTTCTCCGTGGAGCGCGTGCCGACAGCCGTTTTACTGGGAATCTTCTGCGGATTGATTTCCCTCTATTTCACACGCGCCATGAACGCTTTCGAACAGGTATTCACGCGCCTCGGCGGTCTGTGGTCGCGGTTGTTACTGGGCGGAACGGTGCTCGCCGCACTCATCTATTTCTTCCCGCCGCTTTATGGCGAAGGCTACAACACCATCAATATCCTCCTGAACTCCTCCGAGGCGGGCAATGCCGAAGAGGTGATGAACAACTCGCTCTTCTATGGTCATTCCAACCTGCTGCTGGGCTATCTCGGCCTGATTATTCTGTTCAAGGTGTTCGCCACAACGGCCACGAATGGTGGAGGCGGTTGCGGTGGTACGTTCGCACCGAGCCTTTTCCTTGGCTGTATTGGCGGTTTCCTCTTCTCGCGCATTTGGAATATGTATGGGCTGGCAGGCATTGCCGTTCCTGAGACGAACTATGCCCTGCTAGGTATGGCTGGCGTCATGAGTGGCGTCTTCCATGCGCCGCTGACGGGCGTCTTCCTCATTGCCGAGCTGACGGGTGGCTACCAACTCTTCATCCCTTTGATGATAGTATCGGTTTGTAGTTATCTGACCATCCACGCTTTCGAGCCCCACAGCATTTACTCCATGCGCTTGGCGCGTAAGGGCGAACTCATCACGCACCACAAAGACCGCGCCGTGCTCACGCTAATGTCGATGGACGCAGTCATTGACAAAGAACGCCCCACCCTCCAAACCGACCAATATCTGGGCCAAGCCGTTCACGTCATTGCACAGAGCAAGAGCATCCACTTTGCCGTCTGTGCGCCCGACAAGTCCCTGCTCGGCGTTGTCAATGTCAACGATATTCGCCTCATTATCTTCCGCAGCGAACTCTATCGCACGTACAAAGTAGGCGAACTCATGTCGCAGCCCACCCATATCCTCCGCACCGACATGTCCATGCCCGATGTGATGGATGCTTTCGAGCATTCGGGAGCTGGCACCCTGCCTGTCACCGATACCGAAGGCCATTTCGTGGGATTCATCCAGCGCAGCCGTCTGCTGGCATCCTATCGTAAGATTATGAAGGACTTCTCCGAAGAATAACCAATATACAATAATATAACTATGAGAATCGTCTATATGGGCACCCCCGATTTTGCCGTTGAACCGCTTCGCCGTTTGGTCGAAGGCGGCTACAACGTGGTGGGTGTCGTCACCATGCCCGATAAGGCCGTGGGCCGCCATCACACACAGTTGCAGGCTTCGCCCGTCAAGCAATATGCCCTCAGCCAAGGCCTCCCCGTCCTCCAACCCGAGAAACTCAAGGACCCAGCTTTCCTCGAGGAACTGCGCGCTCTGTCGGCCGACCTCCAAATCGTCGTAGCCTTCCGCATGTTGCCCGAAGTCGTATGGGCCATGCCACGTTTGGGCACGTTCAACCTCCATGCCTCGCTACTCCCCCAATACCGTGGTGCCGCGCCCATCAACTGGGCTATCATCCACGGCGATCAGGAGAGCGGCGTGACCACCTTCTTCCTCGACCACGAGATCGACACGGGCCGAATCATCCGTCAGGAGCGCGTACCCATTGGTCCCGATGACAATGCGGGCGACCTCCACGACCGCCTGATGTTGGTGGGCAGCGAACTAGTACTCCGCACGGTCGAGGATATTCAGGCCGACAAGGTCAGCCCGACCGACCAAGCCGAATACACGACTGCCAGCGACCCGCTGCGCCATGCGCCGAAAATATTCAAGGAAACCTGCCGCATCCAATGGACACAGCACACCGTGCAGACGGCCCACAACTTCGTGCGCGGCCTAGCCCCCTACCCTGCCGCCTGGACCGAACTCGTCTGTGGCGAACAGCGACACGTAGTCAAGGTCTATGCAGCCGTTCGCCAATTTACAGCGCACCAACTCCCCATCGGCACTGTGCAGGTGGACAAGGAGCAACGCCTCTGCGTAGCCATGCCCGATGGTTTCCTCTGCATCACCTCCCTCCAAATGGCAGGCAAGAAGCGAATGGCAACGGCCGACTTCCTACGCGGCTTCAAACTGACCGACGATGCCCACATGGAATAAACGCCGCCTTTACTGGGGCATCCTCCTCGCTCTGTTGATTGCCGTGCCCCTACCCTGCCTCTACGCTTGGCAACAAACAGGCAAGTACCCCGCACGCCTGTGGCTGCACCGTACCAATTCGCAGGAGAAATGACAAGAGTTTTCGGCCCTCTATCCCAATACGGAGATAGACATCACGGTGCGCGAAGGCGCTGTGCTGGATGTGACGCACGATGAGCCAGTCAGCTTCAGTCTCTGTGCCGACCGCTATATCCAAGCCCTTGCACACAACGACCGTCGCCTATGACTGGACATCAAGAACCTTCCCCCCAACGCGACGCGCGTCATCGAACGGCTGGACAGCATGCTTGCCCTCGCCCAAGCAGACCGCACGCGCCTCATCATCGAAAGCAACAACGCCGAAGCCCTTAGACTGTTCAAGCAGCGCGGCTACTACACCTCCTACTACGTTCGCTACGACAATCCCTCCCAACTGACTCCCGCCGAACTCGCCACCGCTCTTAACCAATTACGCAAAGTGGTCGACAGTGGCCAAGTTTCGGCCCTTTCCTTCCCCATCCATTGGTATGCCACCCTCCACGAGCAGCTCCATCGCCCAGAAATCGACCTCCTCACCTGGGACCACCACACCCGCCAATGGACCTTCCACCTACTTCCCTGAAAGCGCGCCCTCCTCAACGACCCACAACTGAAGGTCATCCTACTCAAGAAAAAAGGCGCTCACCATCGGTAAAACCTTTTGGAGTACTGCCACTTGCTAGGTATGAGAAAGGCGAAAGTGTGTCTCATTACAAAGAAATGTACCGCACGTTGATTGAGGGCGTGTGCGGTACATTGCATCTCACACCTTACCCACACCTTTCAACGTGCGGCAAAACAAAAAAATAAACGCTACTTTACATCCCAAAGCACGAGATTCCCGTTTCTATCTCCGAGACAGCCAGTGTTTCATGCCCATGAAACACTGAATATCTCGGAGATAAGAACGAATTTCCCTCTTTCCAGTTCCGCCGCAGTGCTTATCCGAATGCGGCAGTATCCCATTTCGCATCAACATTCAGCCAGCGTTTACCATACAGTAAACAGGCGTTGATAGGGCGTTGAACGCTGGCTTTAGCGAAGACAGAACACAATTTATTACTATTTATTACTAGGAACTACGGCATTTAACCGCAGTTCCTTTTTTCTGCTCCGTGCCCACATAGTGGCTGAATGACTGCGTATTGAGCGCGACAAGGACATCCTGCCCAACCTCAGATGGATGCCCACCACATCGCCTGAACCAGAAAACACTCACCGACAGTATTGGCAGAAGAAACTAACGCTGCCTGTCGGCCATCCCTTCTGGGAGAAACACCACCCAGGCGACCGCTGGAACTGCAAGTGTGCGCTCGAACAGACGGACGAACCCGCCAACCCCGAAGTGCTCAATGACATGGATGAGACAAAGCCTGGGCGCGGACTTGAGAACAACCCTGGCAAGGACGGGCATACATTCAATGACACCCACCCGTATTTCCCAGAGAAATGCAACCAATGTTTTGCCTACAAAAAAAGCGGCTTCAAAAACCGCTTGAAATCTCTGTTCGCAAACAGAATCAAAGACTGCTACAACTGTTCATTTATCAATAATGCGATGAAAGAAGCATCTGATAAGATCAAAAACACCAAGAATATATTGCCTCCAAACGTTGAAACTTATATTCCATCACACAACGGCATGGTCCTTACAAGTCCATATCATGGAAGTAATGAGGTCGAAGAAAATAAGCGTCTAGGAGCCTTTATCGCAAAGAAAATAGGAAAGAAAGTCTTTTTATTACCGAGACTTGACCCCAAAGACAAAGATTTCGCACATTTGCGTGATACGTTATTACCTAGAGGGGTAATGCCCAACAAGAATCCAGACTACTACATTGGTGGTTTGTTTTTCGATGGAAAAAGTATGATGAGGCTACAGCGAAGTGGAAATAAAAAGAAATACCATAATGCCATTCTCAATCACATAAAGACAGCAAAAAAACAAGCCGACAATGTTATTCTTGAAATTCCAACTTTCGTTTCTCGCAAAGTTATAGGAACAACCATCAAGGGGTAACTGAAGCAGTCCTCAAAATCTAGATTAATAATTATCAAACACGGAAATAAATGCTATGTGTATAAATAAAAAAACGGGATCGAAATCCCGTTAAAACACGGGATTGAAATCCCGAGCGGA
Source organism: uncultured Bacteroidales bacterium (assembly GCA_945871755.1). GTDB lineage: Bacteria > Bacteroidota > Bacteroidia > Bacteroidales > Bacteroidaceae > Alloprevotella. Next base: position 3,746 of record CAMBWV010000014.1, on the reverse strand, counting down.
GGTTCGAGCCAAACACAAGGGATGACTCATACCACTGCAAAAGTACAGGTATAATACTTACCATCCAAATAAAATGATGGGAAATTTTAGTTTTCACTCAAAAAAATGAAATTATGAGCGATTCAAGGGATTTACAGCGCAAAATCGAACGCCTCAAAAAGGAAATCGAGCGCGAGGTATATGACCGCCTGCCAAGGAAGGTGGGCAAAGTGGCCGTCAACCACTTCAAGCAGAACTTCCGCGAGGGAGGATTCGTGGATGGAGGCGTGAAGCCCTGGAAACGGACGCGCCGTCAGGACGGCGGAGGACCCGATGCCAAATACTCGCCCCTCACATCCAGACGCGACCACCTCATGCGCTCCACTGAGGTAGTATCGGGGCGCGGAGAAGTTACGATAACCAACCCCGTCGAATACGCCGCCATCCACAATGAGGGAGGCACCGTGGAGACCAATCCCACCGTCACTCCCAAGATGCGAAGGATGGCATGGAGGGAGTGCTATGCCCTCGCTGGGGTGAAGGGAAAGGGGAAACTGCTGAAGAATCTGCCCACGGAGGCTGCAAAGTGGCGTGCCATCGCGCTCACCAAGAAGACAAGGCTGCACGTGAGGGCTAATATTCCCAAGCAAGTAATTGGAGTAACTCAAGAGTGTAGCGCATTCCCGATAATCCCAAATAGGTAGTATCACGAGCCAGCCAGCGCGGCGGCCAGTTCCGAAATGATGTAGTCGGAAATCAGCATTCCTTGGGGCATTAGGGCGTAGGTTCCGGGATGGGGCTGATAGAGGTGACCTGCGGAAAGGAATTGCTGGAGGCGGTGGCGGAAGGTGGGGCCTATGTAGGCGGGCCAGCGCAATTGGAGGGTGGTTAGGTTGATGCCTTCTACGCGGCGAAGATTGAGAAAGAGATACTCCAGGAGTAGAGCTTCTTCATCTAGTTGCTCCTCTTGAAATGGGGGTGGTAGGATGAGCGCGGCGGCTGAGGCTGGGGCTAGATGGTCCACATACGAGGACAGCGAGGGGGCATTGGAGCGGCGGACGTTGTGGCCGTCGTAGGAATGTGCGCCTGGGCCTACGCCGATGTAGGGGCCGCCCGTCCAATAGACGGAGTTGTGGCGCGAATGGCAGGCGGGGCGGGCGAAATTGCTGATTTCGTATTGCGGCATCCCGCAGGCAGCAGTGCGCTCAACCAAGTGCATATACATCTGGCGCACCACCTCCTCATCGGGCGAAGGGGGAATGGTCGCTGCTTGCATTTGGCGGGTGATGAGGGTGTCGGGTTCGTAGGTGAGTTGGTAGGCGGAGAGATGGTCGATGGGCAAGCGGAGAGCGGCTTCTAGCGTTTGCGCCCAATGGTCAAACGATTGGCCAGGCAGGGCGTAGATAAGGTCAATGCTGATATGGGGAACGCCCTCGCTGTGGAGCTGTCGGACCACTTCTTGCGCCTGAGCGGCTGAGTGGCGGCGGTTAATCAAACGCAGGTAGGCATCGTCAAGGCTCTGCACACCGAGACTGACGCGATTGATGCCTAACGCCAGCAGTTGCCTGACCCACCCTGGATAAACGTCATCGGGATTGGCCTCAAGGGTTACCTCTACGTCTTCTTGCAAACGATAGGCACTGCGAATTGTCTGTAAGATGGTGGCCAGTTCGTCCATTTGCAATTGCGACGGAGTGCCGCCGCCAAAGTAGATGGTACTAAGCGAGGAGTCGGGAAAGTCGTTGCGGTGCATGCGGATTTCCTCACAAACGGCGCGCACATAGCGTTCGCGCATGGAGGCGGGAGAGGTGGTGGAATAGAAGTCGCAATAACTGCAACGGCTGGCGCAGAAGGGAACGTGGATATAGAGGGAGAGGGACATTGAGGGCGAGAAAATTTGTATGGATTCAGCCTCTTGAAGGAGAAGCCAAGGTTCGGTACAGATAAAAAAGCAGCCAATGCGGTGGGCACTGGCTGACGACTATTATTAAAGGGGATGAAGTTAGCGTTTGTCGTAGTACCACCAATACGTCTGCCCGTAGTCGCGGAGTAAATCGCTAGCGCGGTGCGTTGTCAACGAATCCTGCATGGCTTTTCGGTATGTTTCGTATTGGCGGCACGTGGTGGAATCGGCAGCCTGGGAGAGTTCGGCCTGCTGATAATTGTCCGCATAGAGCGCGAGGGCCTGACGATAGAGGCGCGGCAGGTAGAAGGTGGTGTCGATGGCCTGCGGTAGTTCCGCTTGCAGCACTTGCGCGAAGGAGGAGAGGTCGCGGCGCAACAGGTGGAGGCAAAGCAGATAGTCGCGTACTCGGACGTGCTGCTCGGGTGTGCAGCGGCTCTCTTCGTTGAGCAAGGTGAGATAGCGCAACTCCTTCAGCCCATCGGACGGACGGCCTCCCAAATGGCGGTACAGGCTGTCCACAGGGAGGCGCATATAGCGGTAGTCAAGGGTGTCGAGAATAAGATGGGGCACTCCCTGTGTGGGGAGCGGATAGTCAAGTAGGCGTTCGGGCAGTGCGGTAAATAGGCTGTCGCCCTCCTTGGAAAGGGCAAAGGCGCGAAGGGCCGTGAGCCGCCAGGACGTAGTGCGGGAGCGCTTCCCCACCTCCAGCGCGCTCTTTGGGTCGTTGGCTAGAAGATGCTCCGCAGTCAGCACCTCGTAGGCGGTCAGGTCGTTGGAATTAGAGCCACAGCCCAAGGCGAGAGCTATCACCAACAACCACTGGATATGGTAGCGGAAGGTGGTGAAGCGATGGGGATGGTTCGTGCGGGGAGATTCGTAGTGACCGAAACGGGCTCCCGCCACGAAGAAGATGGGAGCGAGAAAGCAGAGTACGGCAAGTATGATGGCCAATACGGACATTTCGGGCGTAAAGGCTGTCAGCAAGAGGGCGAGAGCCACACTGGGCAAGGCGCTGACTAGGTAGAGCCGTTCGGGAAGGGACAGCAGTCGGGCAATGCCGCTTTGCAGAAAGACCAAAAGGGAGCTCAGCAGAAGCGCGCCAATCAGGGGGTCGTAGGAAGTAAGACCACCCGACAAGCGGTGCTGCGCAAGCTGGAGCGTTGGCGACTCGAAGCAATAGAAATAGACGAAAAACAATAAACCTAAGAGCACACGCAGTATGAACTGGTGTGCCCTTAGTGATGATAGAAAAATCATGTGAATTGATTGTGCATGGAGTGAATGTTTCGCCTGGGATAGGGCTTGTCAGGTCGTCCATCCTTCCTGACAAACAGCAGCCACAGCGAACAGAAAACGATGAGGACTGAACGTGCTATTCCTTGCGACGAAGGACAACGGCCGAACGTGCAGGCAGATAAAGCTGCAACCAACCCTTGCCGTCGGGCTTGAGAAGCGGGTCGAAGTTGGTGAAGTGGGTCATAGTATCGTCGGCGAGACCATTGCCACCAAACTCCTTGGCATCCGTATTGAGGACTACCTCGTAGGCTGCCTCGGGCACCATGAATCCGTAGCCCGTGAAGCTCTTCGTCGGGTGGAAGTTGAAGACGAAGATGAGGTCGCCGCGGCTATAGGCCAAAATCTGGTCGCCATCGTTGTGCCAAATCTCCTGAACGGGCGTCTTCTGGAAATCCTTCACGCCCTTGATGAGGTGAATCATAGCACGGTCGAAATCGCCGAGGTAGTGATAGCAGAGTTCCTTATTGTCCACAAGGTTCCACTGGCGACGGGCGTATTTGTAGCTCCAGCCGTTGCCCTCGCGGGGGAAGTCAATCCATTCGGGATGGCCGAACTCGTTGCCCAT
>CAMBWV010000013.1 GCA_945871755.1 uncultured Bacteroidales bacterium | reverse complement strand
AGTAGTTACATAAAAAAGCCCTCCGCAACGGGAGGCTCCTGGTCTGGAGCACGCCTGCTGCGGAGGGCACGATTTGTTTCGGATTTTAGATGCCGAGTTTCTTGCGGATATCCTTGGGGATAGCGTTCTTGTTGATGATGATGTTCATGGTCTTGTAGGCCACGTAGGGCTTGCTGACATACCAGAATCCCTTGTAGGGACCGTATTCGCCCCACGAGTTCTTCATCATGAAGTACTCCTTGCCATTCTGGTCCTTGGCAATACCGTAAATCTGCATGCCGTGGTCGTCGGTAGTGGTCCAGTTGTCGTAGCCTTCCTGACGCATTTCCTGAGTGATGACCTTTTCGCCAGCGGCATCGGCCTGAGAAATCTTGGCACCAGCCTTCTCGCCCGTCCAGCGGCTCTGGTCGCTACCCACACCAGCGGAAGCCTTTGTGTCGGGTACGGTGGCCACGCAACGGTTCTTGCCCGTGCGACGGCTGAAACCTTCTTCGCTCACGTCGGCACCCCATGCAAAGGTCCAACCATTCTTCACGGCTTCGTCCATCACGCGCATAAATTCGTCGAGGGGCAGGTTGTAGCTGCTAGCCCAGCGCCAGTTGTCCTGGATTTCGAGGATGAAGCTGCTGTAGAAAGGATGGTGCGTATAGCTGGTGAGCGATACGTAGTCGTTGGGGTCGAGCTTGAGGTAATCCTTCACGAAAGATTTCGGCGTATATTTCACGCCCTTGTACGTGAACTCCGTGGGGCACTCGCCAAAGTAGCCGTCGAGCATTGACTGTACGTTCTTCTTCCAGATGGGGTTGATCTTCTTCGCATCGCTCTTGGAAATGGCGTGGATATATGCCTCCATGGGCGGGAAGAAGGCGGTGAAGTTGAACAGCGAATCTCCGTAGAGCGTCATGGGGTAGGGCATCAGGCCTTCGGGAATCAGACCGTAGCGGTCCATGCAGAAGATGGCGTCGTAGAACGAACCGCCCTGGCTGAAGCTGGCATCGCCGTGGGTGCGAACGTTGCGGTCAGCGCGGTCGGTGTAGGTCTTGCTCACGAGGAAGGATTCGCAAAGGTCGATGTCCTTCTTCTTGGGGTCTTTCTTGATGACTTCGCTCTCGAGGAAGGCCAGGGCCGAATAGCTCCAGCAAGTACCCGAGTTGTTCTGGTTCTTGATGGGCGTAACGGGGTTGGCAATCACCGTGGTGAACACGAGAGAGTCGTTGCTGGCTGTGCTGTTGGCAGCGAAACCAGGCAGGGCGCACAGGGCGGCCAGGAGAGTTGCTTGAATTTTTTTCATGTTTATTTTTTGTTGTTTGGGTTGTTATTCGGGGTTGGTCAGTTGGTGCAAGCGACCTTATTCACGGGCAGCGAGGAAGGCTTCCACCTCGTCCACGTGGTAGGGGATGCGCTTCTCGCCGAGGAATCGGCAGCCGTCCTTCGTGATGAGCACGTCGTCTTCGATGCGGATGCCGCCGAAATCCTTGAATTTCTCGATTTCGTCGAAGCAGAGGAACTCGGCGTTCGTGCCTTCCTTGCGCCAGAGGTCAATGAGGGCGGGAATGAAATAGATGCCGGGCTCGTCGGTGACCACGTGGCCTTCTTCCAGACGGCGCGCAAAGCGGAGAGAGGCTGTGCCAAACTGGCTGCTGGGGCGCGTCTCTTCATCGTAGCCTACGAAGACTTGGCCGAGACCTTCCATGTCGTGAACGTCCATGCCCATGGCGTGGCCCAGTCCGTGGGGCAGGAAGAGGGCGTGGGCGCCAGCCTGTACGGCAGCTTCGGTGTCGCCCTTCATCAGGCCGAGGTCCTTGAGGCGGTCGGTCATCAGGCGGCACACATCGTAGTGAACATCCCACCAGCGCACGCCGGGACGGGCATGGGTGAGGGCGAGGTCGTGGCAATCTACCACAATATTATAGATGTCCTTCTGTCGCTGGGTGAAGATGCCCGAGATGGGCGTGGTGCGCGTATGGTCAGAGCAATAATGCTCGCGCGTCTCGGTTCCAGCGTCGCAGAGCAGCAGGCGGCCAGCTTCGAGGGGACGGGCCGAAGGATAACCGTGGAGGATTTCGCCGTGCATACTGACGATGCTCTGGAAGGAAACGATGCTGCCGTGGCTTGCGGCAATGCCATCGAGCACACCGCCGATATAGGCTTCCGTCACGCCGGGGCGGCAGAGGCGCATGGCCGTCGTGTGCATCTCATAACCGATGGCGGCGGCGCGCTCCAGTTCGTCGATTTCCTCGGCCGATTTGACGAGGCGCAGTTGGATGACGGCCTGAATGAGTTCCTGCGAGGCGGCATCGCGCTGTTGCGAGGGGTGTATGCCCAGGAGGTCGTGCAGACGAAGCATCGTTTCGTGACGATAGGGCGGCAGGAAGTGCACCTTGCGGCCCGCCTTCTGCGCCTGTGCCACCATTTCCGTGAGGGCGGCCATCGGCGCCGTATGGGCAACGCCGCATTCCTCGGCCATCTGCACAACGCTGGTCACTTCGCCGTACCAAACGATGTCGTCAATATCTATCTCATTGCCCAGCAGGGTTTCGGCACCGCTGTCGGCATCAATGACGCCCACGAGACCATCGCGGTGCTGGCCAAAGAAATAGAGGAACGAACTATCCTGACGGAACTTATAAGCATTGGCGGGGTAGTTCATCGGGCTCTCGTTGTTGCCCATCAGGACAATCAATCCGTGGCCCACCAACTGGCGCAACCGAGCGCGGCGCTCGGTATAGGTATTCTTGGAGAAGAGCATTTTGGGGTTAAATAAGGGGTTAGTTAGAGTGAGGAAAGTGCATGAATGGCCAAAGGCAAAGGCGCGCAAAAGCCCCTTTTTATAGGCATTTAGTCACGTCCGAAGCTAGGCGGCCAGACGAATAAAGTTTCCTTAACTGCAAAAATACGGATTAATTCCGAAAGAATATCTACCTTTGTCTCACATTTATAGAAAATTATAGGTAGGAAAATGAACAAACTCCTTGATAAACAGACGGGACTCGTCCTTGAAGGCGGCGGTATGCGCGGTGTTTTTACCAGCGGCGTGCTCGACTATCTCCTTGACCACCATATCTATTTCAACTATGCCGTGGGCGTTTCGGCGGGTGCCTGCAATGGCCTTTCGTATATCAGCCAGCAGCGCGGGCGAGCCAAGAAGAGCAACATCGACATGCTCCAGAAATACGAATATATTGGCCTGAAATACTTCGTCACCCAGCGCAGCATCCTCGACCGCGAGTTTATGTACGACCGCCTGGCCAACGAGGTCCTGCCCTTCGACTACGATGCCTGCTTCCAGAACCCTGCCACCTTCGAGATGGTCACCACGAATGCCCGCACGGGCAAGGCGTGCTACCTCACCGAGCGCAGCGACCGCAAGCGCCTCATCCAGATTGCCAAGGCTTCGAGCAGTCTGCCCTTCGTCTGTCCCATCGTGGACGTGGACGGCGAACCGATGCTCGACGGCGGCATTGTCGATTCCATCCCCATCGAGCGCGCCATCGCCACGGGCCATCCCTTCAACGTGGTAGTGTCCACGCGCAACCGAGGTTACCGCGCGCCCGACAAGAACCTGACCATCCCGAAGTTTATCTACGGCGAATACCCCCGCCTGCGCATGGTCCTCAGCCGTATGCACACCTACTACAACCGCCAACTGGAACTCATCGAACGACTAGAAGACGAGGGCAGCATCCTAGTCATCCGCCCGCAACTACCCATTGAAGTAGGCCGCCTAGAAGACGACCCCGTGAAACTCACCAACCTCTACAACGAAGGCTACGAGGAGGCAGGCCGCACGCTGTCGCCCTGGCTCTGAGCCTCGCTGCGTTCGCTCCGTTTCAACGGTCGCTTCGCTCTTGCGTTTCAGTCGGGGGCCGCGCCCTCGGTTGCATCGGTATCATCGCGACTTTAGTTTCAACGCAGCCGTGCGGCTGCTGGTTCATATACCTATACAATGCAGGCTGCGCTGAAAACACAGCGCAGCCTGCATTGCTTGTTGTATCCCGATATTCCCAACACTGCCTACCCATTCTTGCGATAACTGCCGATGGCCCAAGCCCACGTGATGCTGGCATAGACGGAGAGGGCGAGCAGTTGGCTGCCAACATCGGCGAGGGTGGCTCCCTTGATGTAAATGGCGCGCATGGCTTCGACGAAATAGCGGAGGGGATTGACGAGGGTCAGACGCTGGGCCCACTCGGGCATACTGCTGATGGGCGTGAGCAGACCCGACATCAGCAGGAAGATAACTAGGAAGAAGAACATCGTGAGGGCGGCCTGCGAAAGCGTCTGGCAATAGTTGCTCACGATGAGACCAAAACTCGAAACTAGCATACAGAACACCAGCACGAATAAGAACAGCACGGCTATACTGCCCTCTGGCCAAAAGCCAAAGACGCCGCGCGCCACGAGCAAGCCCTCGGTAATCATAAGCAAGCCCACCAGGGCATAGGGAACTACCTTTGACACGATGAACTCCCACTTGCGAATGGGGGTGACGTTCATCTGTTCGATGGTGCCCTTCTCCTTCTCGCCTACAATATTGAGCGCGGGCAGGAATCCCACAATCAGGATGAGAAAGAGGCCTAGCAGAGCGGGCACCATGTAGAGTTTGTAGTCCAACTGAGGGTTGAAGCAAATGTTCACCGCAATGGGACTGACGGCCACTGACTGCTGCCCGCGTTCCTGCGCAAGGGCGCGCTGGGCATCGCCAATGATTTGCAGGAGATAGGCTTGGGCCATGCCAGCCTTTGTGCCATTGGTAGCGTTGGCCGCAATCAGCAGATTGGGCGCGCCCTTCCCCCTTAGGTTCTTCTCAAAATGGGGCGGAATCTCCACCACCACATCCGTTTGGCCAGCATCCACTGCCTCCATGGCCTCGGCATAGTGGTGACAAACGGCCGAGAGGGAGAGATGAGCCGAGGCATCTATCTGCTGAATGAGCCGTGCCGAGGTGGTGCTGAGGTCGTGGTCCACCACGCAAAAGCGCAAGCCCTTCACCTCCTGCGTGGCAATGCGCGGCACACCATTGATGACGGCCAGCGGCAGCACGACAAAGACGATGGGCAGCAGAAGGTTGCGCGCTATTTGCAGGAACTCCTTCTGGATGAGATAGAGAACGGTCATTGCAAACGGGTCTTGAAGAGTTTGACACTAACGGCCAAGAGGACAACGGCCTCCACAGCCAGCACGAGAAAGTGGATAGATAGGTGGGTCGGGTCAACGCCCTGAATGAGCAACTTGCGCGCACCGTCAATATACCAGCGTGTGGGAATGATGTAAGACACACGGGCAGCGGCCTCGGGCATACTCTCTACCGGAAACACCATGCCCGAAAGGTAAATGGCGGGCACAATCATCAAGAGCGAAAGGAGCATGGCCGCCAACTGGGAACGAACGACCGTGGAGATGAAGAGGCCCAACGCTAAGGCCACTATTATATACAGCAAGGTGAGGGCGCAAAATACCCAAATACTTCCAGCGATGGGAACGTCCAGCACATAGTAAGAGAGGAGCAGGATGGTGCCCACATTGACACTTGACACGACCAAATAAGGCAATAGTTTGGCCACGATAACGTAAAGCGGCGGCAGGGGCGAGGCCAGGAGAATCTCCATCGTGCCCCGCTCCTTCTCGCGAACGATAGAAATGCTCGTCATCATGGCACAGATGAGCAGCAGAATCAAACCGATGACACCAGGCACGAAGTTGTAGGCCGATCGCGACTGAGGATTGAACAGCATCTTGACAATGACGGCTGGCTGGGCCGCGGTGGGAGAAGCGGTGAGCCCGACAATTTGCTGGAGATACTGCACGCGCGTTTGTGCCAAGTTGGGTTCGCTGCCGTCGGTCAGGATTTGCAGTTCTGCCTTGCCCTGGCGAACGTCGTTGCGGGTTCGGATGACGAGGGCCAAGTCTGCGCGTCCCTTGCGCAGGAGTGATTCAACGGCCGCTGGGCTTTGCAGATATTCGGTCACGCTGAAGTAGGCATTGGCATCCACACGCTGAACGAGGCGGCGGCTCTCCTGCGACTGCTGCATATCAACCACGGCCACGCGCGTGCTCCTCACCTCCATCGACAGGGCATAGCCGAAGAGTCCAATGAGCACCAGCGGCATGACAAGCAGGATGAGCATCGTCTGCTTGTCGCGAAAGATGTGTTTGAACTCCTTGCGGACGAACGAATAGAACTGTTTCATGGGTTGATTCCTTAACTACGTTGTGCCGTGCGAGCCAGGGCGAAGAATACGCCGTACATATCCGCTGCGCCAAACTGCTCCATCAGTCGCGGGGGCGTATCGAGGGCGCGTATCTGGCCATCCACCATGATGGAGACGCGGTCGCAGTAGGCCGCCTCGTCCATGTAGTGCGTGGTGACGAAGATGGTGATGCCCTCCTCGGCGGCTTCGTAGATGAGTTGCCAGAATTGGCGGCGCGTCTGGGCGTCAACACCGCCCGTAGGTTCGTCGAGGAAGACAATGCTGGGGCGATGAAAGATGCTCACGGCAAAGGCCAGTTTCTGCTTCCAGCCGAGCGGCAGTGCGCCGACCTGTTTGTGGGCTTCGTGCTCCATACCTAGGCGCTGCATCCAGCGTTGGAACTGCTCCTTGATTTGGCGGCGGTTCATCCCATAGATACCTCCGAAGAGGCGGAAGTTTTCGGCAACGGTCAGGTCGTCGTAGAGGGCAAACTGCTGGCTCATGTAGCCGATGTGCTGCTTGACCTGCTCGTACTCCTTCGCCACATCGTAGCCCGCCACCCGTGCCCAGCCATTGCTGGGTTGCGACAGGCCGCACAGCATCTTCATGGCGGTGGTCTTGCCTGCGCCGTTGGCACCCAGGAATCCGAAGATTTCGCCTCGGTGAACGCGGAAGGTGATATGGTCGCAGGCCACGAAGGTGCCAAACTGCTTGGTCAGTCCCTCGGCCACAATGGCCCCTTCCACTTCTTCGCCAGGTGGCACAAAGGGAACGGTTCGCTGCACGCGCTCCTCTTCGGGCAGCACGTCGGCTGCAGGGCCCACGGCCACAATGCGGCCCGCCTCCATCAAGGCAATGCGATGGCACTGCAACACCTCGTCGCGATAGGGCGTGGAGACAACCATCGTGATGCCGTAGGTACGGTTGAGGTGATGCAGGAGTTCCCACAGTTCCTTGCGCGATACGGGGTCCACGCCCGTGGTGGGCTCATCGAGAAACAGGACCTTGGGCGCGTGAATCAGGGCGCAACTGAGGGCCAACTTTTGCTTCATGCCGCCCGAGAGCTTGCCTGCCAGACGATGTTTGAAGGGCTCCAGCATCCGATAGACATCGGCGATGAGGTGATAGTTTTCCGCCAGCGTCGTGCCAAAGACGGAGGCAAAGAATTGCAGGTTTTCCTCCACCGTCAGGTCCTGATACAACGAGAAGCGGCCAGGCATATAGCCGATGCAGCGGCGGATTTGGCGGTAGTCGCGAACGACATCCAGCCCATTCACCTGCGCCTTGCCGCTATCGGGCAGAAGCAGGGTGGCCAGCAGGCGAAAGAGTGTGGTCTTGCCTGCACCATCGGGACCAATCAGACCGAATATCTCGCCCGCGGGAATGTGCAGCGTGACGTCCTCGAGCGCAACGGTGCGGCCCTTGTTGTAGGTCTTGCGAAGATGGCTTATCTGAATCATGCGTGGAAGAGGGATGGATGGAGTCGGCACTCCTTATTATATAGTCGGCACTCCTTATTATATAGAAATTACTCCTTATTATATAGAAATTACTCCTTATTATATATATAGCACTCCATATTATATATAAAGGTATAGGAAAAAGGATGGCGCGCTCGGCGGGGGAGCGTCAGAAGCGCACTTCGCCGTACATTCCCAGTTTGATGTCGCCGTCATTCTTGACGCGAATCTTGAGCGCATAGACAAGGTTAGCGCGCTCGTCGCGGGTCTGGATGGTCTTGGGCGTGAACTCTGCGCGCGGCGAAATCCACGAGACCACGCCTGCGTACTCCTTGCGGTCCGCCTTGCCTCGGTCGGCAAAGACGCGCACCCGCTGGCCGAGCCGAATGCCCGTCAGTTGCTCGCCCGTGACATAGGCGCGCAGAAAGACCTCGTCGAGATTGGCCACCTTGAACAGGGGCAGACCCACCGAAGCCAGTTCGCCACACTCGGCATACTTCTCCAGCACCGTGCCTGTGGCGGGTACGACGATGTGGCACTTGTGGAGTTGGTCGATAATCTGCAACTGCTGCACATCGGTCACGCTCTCCTGGGCGCGGAGCGAGTTGGTGGAGTTTTCAAGCGTAGAGGCGAGGGCGTCAATCTGCTTCTGCAGGAGGGCCACCTGGCTACGGGCATCGTCCAGCACCTTGCTGTTGGCCGCGCCCTCCTTGACCAAGGCGGCAAAGCGGGCTTCCTCTTCGCGCGCTGTCTGAAGTTGTTGGCGCAGGGTGCCGAGTTGTCGCTGCACATCGGGCAGTTGGGCCGTCAGCACTTGCTTGCTTACGCCCAGTTGGCGGGCTTTCAGGGCGAGTTGAACGGTGTCGATGACACCCACCTCAGTGCCAGCCGTCACCGTTTGGCCCTCCGCCACATTGAGCGAAAGAATTTTGCCCGTTTGTTCGGCCGCGACGACCACCTCCGTGGCCTCAAAGATGCCCGTGGCGTCATATTCGGCTTCCGCAGCACCGCAGGCGAGCAGTTGCCACAGACAGGAAAGGAGAACGAGGGGAAGGAAAATGTTGCGAATCAGTCTCATCATCTTATGGATTTATTTTTCTTGAATCAAGTGTAGGCGACAAGTAGCCTGAAGGAGAAGCATAGTATGGGCGGACCGTTGCTGGCGCGCCTTGCTGACCGACAAGGTTTGGCGCAGGAGTTCGTTGACCGTTTCGGTGCCCTTCTCCACCTTCAGTCGCGTCTTTTCGAGGATATTCTCCTGCAGCGCCACCCGTTGGTCGTCGAGCCGCATCTGCTGGCGCAGGTTAGCGATTTCGCCATAAGCCTCGCGCTGTTGCAGGCCATTGTTGAAGAGAAATGCCTCGCGCTGCCAGCCGATTTGCTCGCGCCGATGCGCCAGGAGGGCGAGGTCGTTCTTGCGTGTGTAGAGCGCACCAAACTTCCAACTCACCGACACTCCGGCCATCAGATTGCTCTGGCGGACGATGGGCATCAGGCGATTGTGGTAGGCTCCCGTGAGGAAAAGTCCTACCGTGGGGCGCAGGCGGCTGTTGAGCGACTTGCGCTGCACGTCCAACAAGGATTCCTGCGCCGAAAACAAGGACAGCGTGGAACTCGTCTCAGCCAGTCGTGGCGCAAAACGGCTTTCAGCCTCGGCCGTGGGGCGTTGGAGTTGCAGGTCCTCGCCCTCGGAGACGGTCAAGGGCGACCGACCGATGAAATAGCCCAACATATCGGCATAGGTCCTGCGCAGGGCTGCGATGCGCAGGAGTTGTTGCTCCGCCTCCAGTTGTTGAACGGCCACAAGGTCCAGATCGCTCTCGCTGGCCAGCCCGTGCTGCACCCAACTGCGCACAGATTGCTCCGAAAGGGCCAACTGCTCCTGCAACAACTGCACCTCGGCCCGCTGCTCATCCAGTAGCAGAACGCCAAAGAAGAGTTGTTCGACCCGCTCGTCGACTTCGTCCATCTGCACGTCCAGGGTCCGTCGATCTACATCGGCTTGCGCCTGCGCCAACTGTCGTTGTGCACCAATCTGTCCGCCGTCATACACCGTCTGTCGGACCGACACCGAGGCTCCATATACCCCATTTTTCATTTCGCCAAGGGGCGAAGCCTTCAGCACATCCGTCATCCCCACGCCTATCCCCGACACCGAAACATCGGGCAGCCAGGCCTTTGTGGCGTTTTCCAAGGTCAGACGGGCGCTCTGCCCGATGAGGTCGTACTGCCGAACCGCGGGATAATTGTCGCGGGCCATCTGCTTGCACCGCTCGAGGGTGAGGGGCTGGGCGAGGGCTGTGTGGGCAAACAGGAATCCGAGCAAGATTCCCAACATAGTGCAATGGATTTTGTGAATGGGCATAGTCATTGGTTTTTCAAATACAAAGGTACGGTTTTTCCTTACCTGACACATCCGAAGGCTCAAGAAATCACAGACAACTCCGCTAATAATCAGAAACAACCACGGATGGCAACATAAATAGAAGGGGAAACGGTAAAAAAATGGCTGCCAGATTCGGTTTCCCTATTCTAAAGAAGATGGATTCCGCTTCCCCAAAAAATCAAACGGCAAATAAGATTAAAAGTACTTCCCGCCCACACTTCCAGGAATAATCCTAACAGCAGTACCGAAAGTGCCAGCAAAACGGCTGGGGCTTTCAGCCGTTCCAAAGTCCGTTGTTTTCGTTCCGAGGTCCGTTGTTTCCGTTTCTCTTCGGCATATAGTCAGCGACCCGCGCCCGCAGGTCGCGCGACCCGCGCCCGCAGGTCACGCGACCCGCGCCCGCAGGTCACGCGACCCGCGCC